>JAJZZT010000079.1 GCA_021797415.1 Bacillota bacterium | reverse complement strand
CGCGCGGTGATCGCGCCGTCGTTCGCCGACATCTTCTACAACAATTGCTTTAAAAACGGCATTCTGCCCGTCGTACTGCCGGACGATCAGGTGCGCGCGCTGCTGCAAACAGCGGAGGCGCATCCGGGCCACGAGGTCACCATCGACCTCGAACGCCAGGTCGCGATCCGGGACGACGGCACGAAGTGGCCGTTTGCCGTCGATGCGTACCGCAAGCACTGTCTGTTGAACGGCCTGGACGATATCGGAATGACCCTGCAACACGCCGGCGCCATCGCGGATTACGAACAGAGCGCCCTGTTTGCCGTTCCCATCCGCTGAAAAGGGGAGTGCGCAAACAGCCACGCTCCGCTCGGACCGATCATCCCGACCGTTTGGCAAGACGCGCAGTTTAATCCAATTAATGGTTATGGTGTAAGGGTGCAGTCGACAAACGCAGGAGGCGTGCGTATGACCCCGTTGTACCATACCGTGATCACGGCCCCGCCCCCCGGCGTCGCCTGCTGGTGCGTTGTCACGCTTGTACACGGCGCGTTTGAATACTCCGGCCGCTACGATGCGGCCATTCGCACCCTGGCCGAGCATGGCGTCGCAACGGTGAGCGGCGATCTGCCCGGACACGGGCGGTCGCCGGGGCGGCGCGGCGATATCGAACACTTTGACCGATATGTGGATGCCGTGCAATATTTCCTGCAGATAGGAAAGCAGAGATTTGGCGACCATCTGCCGCGCGTGCTGCTCGGACACTCGATGGGCGGGCTGATCAGTGTGCTGACGGCAGCGCGCCAAGCGCGGCAGAACGCACCGGAGGCTGTACCCGTCGCTTTGCAAGAGGAACCGGTGACAGCTCACCGAACACATCCGACGGTCGCGACAGGGCATGTCGCTTTGCAAGCAGGCATTGCGGCGGCGCCCCCGAAACACCCGGTCGGCCCCGTGCCGACAGTGGACGGTTTGGTTCTCACCTCGCCTGCGTTCGCAACGGCCATTGACATTTCCCCCGCAAGACTCTGGTTTGCCAGAGTCCTCCTGCCGCTTGCTCCCCGTCTGTATCAGCCAAATCAGGTCCAATCCGAGCGTCTCACACGCAATCAGGCGGTCATTGCCGCGCACCGCGTCGACCGACTGATCGGACGGCGGATCACGCTGCGCTGGTATTTTGCTTTCCGCCAGGCGATGGGACGCTCTCTTCCCGTTGCCGCCGCGATCACCATTCCAACGGCGGTGTTTCAGGCCGGAACCGATCTCATTGTCGATTGCGCCGCCACAAGGGTCTGGTATGAACGACTGGGCAGTCCTGTCAAGACCTACCGCGAATACCCCGGTCTATACCACGAACTGCTCAACGAACCCGAGGCGGACAAAGTGCTTCAGGATATCGTCGAATGGCTGCGCGCCACCTTTCCCGACGGCTGGTCCCGCCCGTCGTACAGTTCCCCCATTCCGTGAGGCGCCCGCTTGTCGCACCCCCTCCCGTCTACACGGGCGCGCATGATCTGCCGCACCATCTGCGCACAATGGGCATATGTCGATGGTAGTCGCCAATAAGGCTCTCTCACCGACAAGGAGGTGCGTTCACCATGGGCTCCCCTTCGCCCGGAAAACTGCTCGTGGCAAGCGGTATCGGCATCCTGTTCGATTCGATGGACGTGGGGATACTCGGCTTTGTCATCGCGGCGCTTTTCACCGTATGGCACATCACACCGCAGGACGCCGGTCTGCTCAGCAGCGCGACGCTCTTGGGAATGGCCGTCGGCTCGGCGCTCGCGGGACTGTTCGCCGACCGCCACGGGCGCAAGCGCGCATTTCTCGTCACCATCCTGCTTTACTCTGTCGCCAGTGGCATCAGCGCATTTGCCACCACCATCGGCTTTTTGCTCGTCATGCGTTTTCTCACGGGACTCGGGCTCGGCGGTGAACTGCCCGTCGCGACTGCATTTGTCCTTGAATCGTCCCCGGCGGAAGTGCGCGGGAAGCGGACCGTCATCCTGGAGAGCTTCTGGGCCTTGGGAGGCATCCTAGCCGCGCTCGTCGGTTTTCTCATCATTCCGTCGTTCACGTGGCGCGCCGCGTTCGGCATCACAGTCCTGCCCGCGCTCTACGCGCTGTATCTTCGGCGCACACTGCCGGAGACATCCGCTTTTCGCAAACTTACGCGCAAATTTTCCTTCCGGCAAAATGCGGCCCGGCTGTGGAAAAGTGACCTGCGCCGCCGCACGGGTGTGCTGTGGACAATCTGGTTTTGCGCCAATTTCGCGTATTACGGCATGTTTCTCTGGCTGCCGAGCGTGCTGGTCCTGAAGGGTTTCTCGCTCATTCACAGCTTCGGCTACGTGCTGATCATGGCCGTCGCGCAAATCCCCGGCTATCTGAGCGCGGCGTGGTTGGTGGAACGCTGGGGCCGCAAATGGACGCTGATCGCCTACTCGCTTGTATCCGCCGTATCCGCGCTGCTGTTCGGACTGGCGGGCAGCCTTCCCTGGTTGCTGACCTTCGGCATTCTGCTCAATTTCAGCAATCTCGGCGCCTGGGGCGCAACCTACATCTTCTCGGCTGAACAGTATCCCGCCGCCACGCGCGGTACCGGACTCGGCTGGGCGATGGGCATAGGCAAAATCGGCGGTGTGATCGCCCCCTACATGGTCGGCGTGCTGATCGCCGTGCATGCCGACTTCCAGGCGATCTTCAGCATCTTTTTTGTCGTCACACTGATCGGCCTTCTCGTCGTGGCCGGATTTGGCGCCGACAAGCGCAGCGCAAACACGGAAGAACACGACGAGTTGCACGGAGAGATGGAAGCCGTCCGGTGAACCGCAGCAAAGAGTTCCTGCAACGGAATCCGCCAGTGAGAGGTTGTTCAAAAAGGGGGGCAGGCAAGCCCCCTTTTTTTGAACAGGTCCATATTTCGGCAAGGGAGCATCCCGCTGGCGGAGGTGGTCCAGGAAATGAAGGAACAGATGCGGCGGGCGCGGACATGTATAGTACAGACACCTGGAGGGTATTTCACAAAGTGACTGTAACCTAATGTGGTCATTTATCGTCTTTGTACTAAACGGATGAAAGGACGTTTCGGATGAAAGTGCGAGTTGCCATGAGTGGGGTTCTTGCATTGAACGCCCTGCTGGTCGGTTGCTCATCGCCTTTACAGTCAACTACGGCTGTCCACCGAACAACATCTTCGAATTCTCATGAGCCCACTGCACACAAAATGGCATCTGGTTCTTCTGTCACGTTCAATCCCGTGATCAGTCGCGCCATGAACATCCTGCTGGTTCCGCCGCATCCGTTGACACCGCTCTATGCGCCAACAATCGCGCCGATCCCTTCTTCTCCCAACCGGCGCGACATATCTGCCTTTGCTTATAAAAGCAAAGTGGGTAAAGACGTGATCGGGTATTCGGTGAACCTGTACTGGTTGCCGACCAAAGTGCCAGTGAACAATCCCGAACTGCTGAACCGATACCCGACATCTGTGTATGCGGGATTTGGCGGTTCCGTCTTTCCTCATTCAACAATTGTCAACCAAGTGCGGTCTATAGTGGCAGGAAACGCAACCTTGCAGGGACACGGGAATGCGGTGGATCTCGGAAACGACATTGTGGGCAGGATATACCGTTTCCCAGCCGAGCAGGGAGGGCACCCGGAGAACATAATCGAATGGCAGGAAGGGCGTTGGAACATTCAGGTTCTTCATTACAACGCCCAAACACCGCTCGTATTCCTCGCCAGGCAGATGGTGGCGTACCTCCATACGCATTTCCTTCCGGCGCCTGACAACGCAGGCGCCATCCAAGTTTCAAGCGAAGGACCTCAGTATACGCATACAAAAATCGCCTGGAACAAGGACGATATTGTCTACCAAGTGTTCGACCGCGTCAATCCACTTGAAGCCCTGAAAATTGCGGTGTCTATGCGACTTTTCGTGAAATGAGAGGGTTCCAGACCCACCGGGATTCGGGAGAGCCTGGGCGCAACATGAAATGAGAGGGTTCCAGACCCACCGGGATTCGGGAGAGCCTGGGCGCAAGGTGAGCTTCAGATCTGTTCGTCTGCATCAAAGCCGCTGTACCCATCGACAGTGGCGTTGGCGCCGTACTGCATCAGACTCCAGTTTTCCCATCCACCGAAGCCTGACGGACAAGAGGTTGCACCGTTAGGAGACGCCACCCAAAGTCGGTTGCCCGCATAGTCGGTCGGGTTACCCAGCAGGTTTGCCCACGTGTCCTGGTTTGTGTAAATTCCTGCCACTTCAGTAACAGGAGCCCCGTACAAGCTGGCCAGTTCGTTCATGAACTCGTTAATCACCACGATCGATGGTGCGCCCGTCGAAGACGAACCATTGGGTTCCTCAACATCCAGCCACAGACCAACCCCTGAGTTGTAGGCAAATGCAGGCTTCATACCACTTACTGCAGTATGAAAATTCTGCGCCTGCAGCGCACCGGAGTACTGCCAGTCAAGGAAGTGATAAAACCCGATCGCGTCAATCCCCAGAACCGATTCCGCGGCGCTGTATTGCGCAGATGCGTCCGGATTATTGTAACTGGCGCCTTCCGTCGCTTTGATGATGACGAAAGTGTAGCCTTCTGACTTTGCGTTCACCCAAAACGACGCAGTCTGCGATGCTGCGACGTTATTGGACGAGATGTCCACACCCCGCCTATTGCCGGAAGAACCACAGGACCAATTCACCCCAGGCAGACACGGGCAAGACACCCGGTTACTGCCGCGACAGGGATTCGTCGGCGAGACGGGAGCAGGATAACCGGAGAACTCCGGAGGCACCGAGCCATTCACAGCGTAATACGCAAACGCCGAGACAATCTGGAGCGTATCCGCCGCCGCAGTTCCTGCTGCATTTTCGAAGTAGTTCGAACCCGGCAGGGAGTCTACGGGGTATGGGGTCAGCGCGAACGGCGTGCTCCCCCCAGCCTGACCGACTGGGTTACCCCAGCCGCAAGGATTGAAATACAGAGCGTTTGCAGCCGGTCCCCCAATCGCAATCACCAAATATGCGCCGCTCGCTGCATAGGTCCATGCAGCGTAGAAATCCCCCGTGACGTTATCGATGGGTATTCCCGCGAGCGCAGAAGCGCCAAGAGCAATGTCGTAATCCGCACTGTCAGCCGCATACAAAATGACTTGTGAAGGCGACAGAGCCATCGTTTTCTCCTCCTTTGCATCCGGGCGGCATGGGAGACTGCCATGCGCCAATCGTCAGGAGCAGGGGCATGACTGATCAGCATTCATGTTGGAGTAACAAGCGTTGGATGCGGCTTCCGCAGAAGGCAGCGCCGTACCGTAACCGCTCGGGTAAGTGCCATAAATCGCATAATACGCCAACATCGTTGCCAGCTTTAAGGTGCCGGCACCGTTTTGTCCCGCAGCGTTCTCATAATAGCCGGCGCCGGGAAGAGTCGATTGCGGTTCTGCGCCAGTGTCGAACGGAGTGGCGCCCGCCGGATCACCTGCTGGATTGGACCAACCGCAGGGATTGTAGTAAAGCGCATTGTTAGCGTTCGCCCCTACGGAGAGCACAAGATAATTTCCACTGGAAACCTGGTTCCAGACACGATAGAAATCCCCCGTTACATTGGCAAGAGGGATATTCGCAACCCCAGCGGCCGCCATTGCAAATTGAAAATCGCCGGGATCTGCCGCATACAACACGACGTTTGATGCTGAAATGGCCATCTCGCATTTCTCCCCGCATCTTTCTGGTTATATTCAATTCCGATTCATGTATATGGATCGATCCCAACCCCGCGTGGACAGTTTATCTGCGTCAACTGCATCAAAATTTTGTTGATGCAGTGGGGCCTGTGAACAGGCTCAATAAGTTGTAAATCCCAAATATCTTTGGTATCCTATCGTTCGTTGCCGGCTTGTCACCGTACACTTTGGGATAAGCCGGAGGAACTGCGCCGCACATGGGGGCGGATGGGGCACTGGTGTCCCTCCCGGTCTTCAAAACCGAGCGTCCGGCACGGGTTGTCGGAGGTGGGTTCGATTCCCACACGCTCCCGCCAAGGGTTTTTCGGAATTGACATGACGTATCCCTCCCTGAGTTCTTCATCATTTCCCGAAACTCTTCATGGACGTTTCGTATCCGTATTGCATCCGGGCCGGAGAACTCGCCAAAGGCAACCTGTTGACAGCACGAACGATCCTTAGCCTCCTCTTATTGTATCTAAACGCAACAATGTTATCGACCACGGGTGATTGGAGGGGGCGATGTCGTCTATAACTGTACGGCTCGTTCCCCCCAAATTTGACCATAGGGTGTCCAGCATTCGATTGATGCTCATGTCTATTCCGCCGTTTCAGGATCCGGCAGAAGCTCACAGTCCACATTGCACAGATCGGCATCGTCCAATCGGTCCGCCACAAACACCGCAATCGGCAGCATAACCTTGAACGTGCTGCCTTTCCCAACCGTACTCTCCGCCCAAATTGTCCCTCCATGCGTCTCCACGATCGCCCTGGAGATGGCCAGTCCCAGACCGCTTCCGCGCGACTCCCTCGCCCGCGACCGATCGACCTTGTAAAACCGTTCAAAGATATAGGGCAAATCTTCCTCACTGATACCGGAACCCGTATCCTGAACGCAAAACAACGCCTGCGAGGCGTTTTGTCCGTTATAGACGAGATCGCCCTCCTCCTTGCGGCACAGTGATACGCTCAGGGTGATCCGCCCTCCGACCGGCGTGTGGCGAATCGCATTGTTAATCAGGTTGCCGAACACCTGATCCATCCTGCGCATGTCCACATTCACGAAAATCTCCTGCTCGGGCGAAAAGTCATCCCAGGCCATCCGATCGAGCTGCGCCAGTGTCGAATCAAACTCCAGGCGAAACCACTGCTCGGCGCGCTTCACGTCGAACTCGTATTTGCGAACGATCGAATGCGCGAGATCGATCAGTGAAACCATCTCCTGCCGCAGCGCGCCGTAACGTTCCTCAAGCTTGGACAGATCCAACAGATCCTGAATCAGGCCGTTGACCTGGATGGTACGTTCGCGCGCAATCGATAGATATTTGGAGACATCCTGCTCCCCGACGACACCCTCCTGCACGGCCTCGATGTAGCCCAGAATCGAAGTGAGCGGCGTGCGCAGATCGTGCGAAATATCACTGATCATCTGGCGGCGCAGGGACTCCGAGTGCGACAGTTGGTCGTTGGTTTCGCGCAGACTCCGGTTCGACGCCTCCAGTTCGTCCGTGCGTTCGCGGATACGCTGTTCCTGCGTCTCGTACAAGTAGGCATTTTCAATGGAGATGGCGGCCTGCGCGCCGATGATCGACACGATCCGCAATTGCTTGTCGGTGAATAACTCCGGCACGGTTGCGTGCTCCAGGTAAATAAGGCCGATCAGCCCGCCCCGTCTCAAGATGGGCAGACACATGACCGATGCAGCCAATCCCCCCATCACGTAGGGATCACCGGCAAAACGTGCGTCGCGCCTCACATCGGGCAACACCAGCGGCTCCTTCGTGCGCTGCACATAATGAATGATCGTCGCCGGCAGTTCCGGGTAAGCATCGAGCGGGACGCGCCCGTGAACCAGCACGGAATGATCCGGAGAGCCGCCTTCGGCCTCCACGAACAGCCCGTCCTCCCGCATCAGCAGGATGACGCCGCGCTCCGCTCCTGCATGCAACACCATACTGGTCAAAAGTTTGCGCAAGAGGCGTTCCAGAATGACTTCTTCAGAAATGGAGCGTGTCACATCGACGATGGCATTGATGTCAAGATCCCTTTCGAAATCATCCAGCGTCGCGGTCACGTCCGCCCTCTCATCCTCCGGCGTGGATGCCGACAACAAATCAGGGTATTTGCCAAGCAATTGCCGCACCTTTGCATACGCCTGCCAGTCCCGGTAACGATCGGCCGCATGCGTCAGATACGCCCGCGCCATGAGTTCACGGCCCGCCGCCCGGCACACTTCGCCCGCCCGCTCCGCCGCGATGGCCTCGTAATGTATGAAGCCGCTGTCGTGCGCCAGTTGCATCGCTTTGTCATACAGCCGCAGAGCGGTGTCCACCCTGCCCGCGAGATATAGATACTCAGCCCGCAACAACGCAGCCTTATGCAAATAATTTTCAGGAGCGGCCGCGGCCCAGTTGCGTAGTTTGCGCGCGCAGCCGCGCACCATCAGGGCTGCCTGCAGACGGTCCCCGCGTTGTTTCTGTGCAACGCTTCGGACCAGAACCAAGCACCTGAGCGTATGCCACTCCGGCGCGTGCATGTCCACGAACAGGGGATTCAAATGCTCGTGCGCCGCTTGCACAAGCCGCTCCGCAATCTCTTGTTCTCCCAGCACATAGTAGCCTTGCAGCAGAACGGAGGCTGCAGACAGAATAGAATGACGGCATCCGGCAAACTCGTCCAAGCGCACGTCGAGGGCGGCCCCGGTCGTTCCGCCCTCCTGAAGCTGGCGCAACAGCGGTCCCATCACGGCGTATAACCTTCTGGACGGGGGGTCATTCGTCCGCGCCGCAAATGTCTCACAGTCCTCGAGCAGAGCGGCCAATTCCTTTAGGGAGGCGCCCGCGTACCACATGGCGATGAGGAGAAAGCCGTCCGTCGCTCCTTGCGTCGCCAGTTGTCCGGTGCTGACCGCGTAGGCCTTCGCGCGCCGCAGGTAATCAATGCTGGTCGCCATCGGCGCCGTCCAAAAATTTACATACGCCGCAAATGTAAAAACTGTGGAGAGATACAGCGCCGGCCTGCGCGAGCGCTCGGCGATACGCAGTGAAAGCAGTCCAAATTGGCGCGCGGTTTTTGTCCGCCGGAAGACATTGCTGAGCACCATCGCAAAGGTCGAATAACTGGCGGCCGCCTCCGCGCTGTCGCCGCATTGAAGCGTGATCGACAACATCTTCAGGCTCAGGACGATGTGCAGTTGCGGATGGGTCCGATAGACCGCGGGAACCATCGTATGCATGAGACAAATGCACAACTCCTGCCGGTGATCCGCCAACGCCGGCAGATGTTCCAGTTTGTCGGCCTTGCGCAGGCGCCACCGCCACAGCACTGAAGACAAAGATCCGGCAACAGATAGACTCCTGAAAAATCCCTTCATCGGATGAGGAATGGACAGCTGCAGGCGGCGCAATCCCTTGATGCCCGCCTTCACCGCTTCTTCGTCCTGTTCAAGGAGGGTGTGCCACGCGATCTTGGTCATATACGCTTGCGCCAATTCATCATCGGAAACCGCCCGGACGGCACACTGTTCGATGCGTTCCTGCGCGCCCGCAGAATTGCCCAGCGCAAATTCACATCGCGCCCGCTGGAAATGCAACTCCCACATGAGCTCGTGGCTCCCGTCCCAGTCCGCTTCGACCAAGGCGTCGCAACCGACGGTAAAATACGACATCGCCGTGGCAAATGCCCCTGTCGCGTAGGATTTAACCCCCGCAGCGAGGTTCCATTTGGCCCAGTTGTGCCGGTGGCGCGGATCCCGCTTGCCGCGATTGAGATGGTTGACGATGCGGTAGACGTTCCCCTGTTCACCGTTTTGCCGGGCGATCAGCAGCCAGGCCAAACGGTCGTGTATGCTTTCACGGTCCGCTTCCCCAATCAGAGCGTAAAACGCGTGCTGCGCCTGGTCGTGCGCAAAGCACAACCGGGCCTCGCCGTGGTCGGACGCAACCACGGCGAACTGGTGGTCAAACGCCGGCTGCAACACGGCCGGCAACCTATCCCGCGGCAAACCCGCGGCTTCCGCCAAAAAATCCAAATCAGTCTCAGAACCGACGCACGCCGCCCATTTCATGACGTTCAACGTATCGACGGGGAGGTGTTCGATCTGTTGATTCAGCAGTTCTATCACGTTCTGCGTGATGGGCATACGAGCAATTTCGCCGTAGGAAATCTGCCACCGCTCGATTTCGTAATCAAAGCGCAGGTACCGCCTGTCGATGAGTTCGAGCAAAAACTGGCGAACATAGTATGGGTTTCCGATCGTGCGTGAGTGCACCGTTCCGGCCAGGGACTGCACATCTTCGAGCGGCAGGTGCAGGGTGTCTGCAAGCACGGCTGCAATATCGTCTGCAGACAGGCTGCCCAAGCGCATCTCGTGAAAAACGGGGACTGGTTCCGCATGCGAATCCAGGGCGACCGCCAGGCGGCGAACATGTTCCGGGGCTTGCGGCCGAAAAGCCAGAAGCCACATGACAAAGCCTGCATCCGGTCGGCGGATCAACCGGTCCAGCAACGCCACGCTGTTAAAATCCGCCCATTGCAGGTCGTCCAGGCAAATGATGACCGGATGCGCAGCATCTGCGAATCGAGAGATAAGGAAGCGCACCTCGTCCACCAATGTCTGCAGCAAGTCCTGAGCGCCTTCGGTCGATTGGCTCTCCGGCCGTCCAATGATCAAACTGAGTTCAGGCACAAGGTCGTGCAGCAGACCGCTGCCCTGCGAGAGAGGAGACAACAGGGAACGCCAGCGGGTCAACCCGGCGTCGTCTTCGGTGAGGATCTCATCGATCAAAGTACGGCAGACATTCGCGACAGGCGCGTAGGGAGTCAACCGCTGCTGCGGCGTCGACCTTCCCACCGCCAGATAGGCGGCTGATGTCAGGTGTTGATCCAAGAAACTCTCTATAAGCGCCGTCTTTCCGAGACCGGAGTCGCCAATCAGAAAGACGGCGACGGGCGTCCCTTCTTTGACCGCGCTGTAAAGACCGTTCAATTCCCGCATTTCAGCAGAACGTCCGTACAGGCGGCGGAAGATGCGCAAAGTGTTCGGCGCATCTCGTTCGCCGATGGGAAAAGATGCCCGTCCCGTTGCCAGTTCCTGCTTTACGCGGAGCAGATCCTGCAGCAATCCGTATGCGCTCTGATAGCGGTTCTCCGGCAGCTTCTCGATGCACTTGAAAATGATCTGCTTCAATACGTCGGGAGTTGCCGTTTGCATGGGTGAGGGACTGAGGGCGATGTGCGCATGCACCCACTCGATGGGCACATGCGCGTCAAAAGGCATGGTTCCCGTCAGCATTTCATAGAAAATGATGCCCAACGCGTAAATATCGGACCGATTATCCACCCTTCTTTGCAATCGCCCGGTTTGTTCGGGCGACATATAGGGCAGGGTTTCACTGTCGAAGGAGACCGTCACATTCCCGGGCGATTCCTCTATGTGGTCCGCTTCGAAGGACCCGGGAAGCACAAAGATATGATCGGGTGTCAGGCGCGCATGCACGGCGAATGCGTCGTGCATGCGGGTCATAAGTTTCACACAGGCAATGGCGGCGCACAGAAATTCGTCCGTACTCATGCCATCAGGGGGCATGAAAGAACGCAATGGGCGCGATCCGGAAAGATCGTCTCCGCGAAAGAAGCTGTTCACCGACTCGAGAGCCACCGTCTACACCGCACTCTCTGCCATGAACTTGTAGCCCACGCCCCGAATGGTCACGATGTACTTCGGTCGAGCCGGATCCTGTTCGATCTTCTTGCGCAAATTGCTGATATGCACCCTCACGGTGCGGGCATCGCCAAGACTTGGAGAATGCCACACCTGCTGAAACAACTCTTCGGGTTTGTACACGCGGTCAGGATTTTGCGCCATCAGCATAAGGATTTGAAACTCTTTGGTGGACAAGGTGGTCGTGGCGTGCGGCATCATCACGGTGTAGCTGTCTTCATCAATCTCCATATTCGCAAGCCGCAAGAATGGGCGGTGTGCGAGCTGCTTCAGAGCGAAGCCGTTGTACCGGCGCAAATGCGCCTTGACGCGGGCCACGAGCTCGCTGGGACTGAACGGTTTCGGCACGAAATCGTCCGCTCCCACGCTCAAGCCCAGGATACGGTCCGAATCGTCCGCTTTAGCGCTCATGAATACTATAGGCACATCCGTATGCTTTCTCAATTCCTGGCATAACTCAAATCCGTTCGGTCCCGGCAGCACGATATCAAGCACGACCAAATTCACCGGACTGTTCTGAACGATGTCGACCGCTTCCCAGGCGTCCGTGCTTACGACCTCAAAACCGTGCCGGGTTAAGTACATTTCGACAATATCGACAATTTCGCGGTCATCTTCAACAATCAAGACTCTCTCATTCATCCAGAACAATCCTCCCTAATCAACCACCGAGTCAAATAACCCTCGGTCAGTCAAAATTGACGCCACCCTACCCCCAGTGGGACAGATCAATTTTTTATTTTAGGGAAGTCGATGAATGTTTCGTGACGAGGCGGGGCGGGCGGGCGTCAGGACACGCACGCCGGGGAGATGGATCTGCGGATCGTACGGGATCGTCTGAAATCTGTCTGATTTGCATGCAACGTCAATCCGTGCATAAAGCAACTCTACCATACCTTTATCAAGATGAGTACTGAAAAGAAGAAACCTAAAGAAATGTTTATGTTCGTTGAGTAATATTTTTTATCAGGGGAACCCGAACCATCGCCACGCACGGTCTTTACTTCGGCATCGACCGTAAGATCG
>JAJZZT010000136.1 GCA_021797415.1 Bacillota bacterium | reverse complement strand
CGACGCCAAGCGCGACATCCTCGGCATCTTCTCCCAATTGCGGCGGCAGGGCCGGACCATCGTCATGGTGACGCACGACACCGAGTCGGCCCGCATTGCGGATCGCTGTCTGCGCATCCAGGGCGGTCGCATCTCGGCGTACGACTTTGGCGGCTCTCCGGCTGCGGTCGGCCCCGTCACGACGGCTGGGCTGGCGGACTCGCCCTCGGCGGCCGCCCCTGTCGCGACGGTCGCGGCGCCCGGTTCGCAGGCGGCGACAGGTCTTGCCGCTGACCCTGCGAAGACGCTTGGCTCTGCCCTTGCAACCGCTCCGGCCTCCTCGCCCCTGGCACAGATTCACGCAGCCTCCTCTGCCCCGGCGGACGAGCGGGAGACCCTGTCATGAGATTCTTGCGCAGCTTTTCGGTCGCTTTGCACAGCATGTGGGATTACAAGGGACGGACCTTTCTGGCGTTGCTCGGAATGCTCGTCAGTTCGCTCCTGCTCGCCTTTCTCCTGGCCCTGCTGCACAATTTCCAGCTCAGCGTCGAGGGCCAGGTGCAGAGTTTTGGCCTGCGCCAGATCGTCGCCATGCCGGGCCGCGTGCTCAACCGCAAGGTGGGACAGTTTGATTTGAGCACGCTGCTGTCGATCACGACGCTGAACAGCACGCTCACCTACCAGGATGCGGTCAATGTGCAAAAGCGGGTCCCCGGCGTTGTGGCGGCGGTTCCGCAGACGGAGATTGTCTCCTCCGCCCACTACGGACAGAAATCGACGGAGATCCTCTACACGGGGACGACACCCGAGTTTGACAAGGTCTTCCGGCTCACGATGGCGGAAGGCCGCTGGCTTGACCAGGCGGACATGAAGCAGATGGCCCAGTCGGTCGTGCTGGGCGCTTGGACCAAGCAGACGCTGTTCGGCAAGGCGAATGCGATCGGCAAGACCGTCGTGATCAAGGGTGTGCCGTTTCGCGTCGTCGGCGTGCTGGCGCCAAAAGAGTTGATCGGGTTCAATTTCGACCAGCGGGCCTACACGGAATACCCGCTGGTGATCGACACGACGAGCCTCCACTACGCCTCGATGATCTTTTTCACGGTCGGCAACCACGCGTCGATCGATGCGGTGTCAAGCCAGATTGACGGCGTGATCTCAAGCGATCATCACGGCACGAAGAATTACATGCTTGTTCGGGCGAATGAGGCCCTGCACCTCGTGGACATATTGATGAAACTCGTCACCGCGGTCACCGTCGGCATCGCGGCCGTTTCGTTTCTCGTGAGCGGCATCGGGATCATGAACGTGATGCTGCTCGTGGTGAATGAGCGCACGCGCGAGATCGGCCTGCGCAAAGCGGTCGGCGCCAAGTCGTATCAGGTGTTGTTGCAGTTTTTGACCGAAGCGCTGGTGATCAGCCTGGCGGGCTCGGGCATCGGTCTTGGCGCGAGCTTTGGGCTGCTCAAGCTGCTGGGACACTACTTCCCCGCGCTATCGACGCAGATGCCGGGTTATGTGATCGAATACAGCCTCGCCTTCTCGATTGTCACAGGATTGGTGTTCGGACTGGCGCCGGCCTGGAAGGCGGTGCGCATTCAGCCGGTGGATGCGCTGCGCTATGAGTAGGGCCGGCTGGATGAGGCGGATCGACAGAATAGGCGTTGTGACCATCGCCGCGATGTTCTTGACGGCGGGGTGCGGCCTGTTGTTCTCCACCACTGCTCACAAGCCCCCGTCGCACTCCGCGACGGCTTCCCCAACGTGGTATTCTCGTCAACGGGGACTTTTTCTGTACGAACAGCGTCATCGTCCACATGTAAGTGGTAAGAGAGCCGCCACGAATTGTATCCACGAGCACACAATTTGTATATTATAACTACGGAGGGGTGCAAAATGGCAGGGACTCGCCTCGATCGTCGGCGGGTCCGCCCTAGCAAGCAAAGTCGGGAAGAACAGCGACGCCGACAATGGACAGCCCTATTCACCAGGGTCCGATCAATAAGACCTGCGCGGGTACGCACTATACACGGGCAACCCCACGCCCTATACTGGTAGCGACGAGAACCATGATGAGCACACAACTTCTGCTACATGCAACAGTTAGACTTGGGATCGCGGGTGTACCTGATCAATGGAAACTATCCGAAGGGGTTATTGCCATGGGCATGATTGAGGGTTTCCGGGTGCATAATTTTGGTGTTCTCAAGGACATCAAGCTGGGGAAACTCTGGAACGATTCCAGCTCCGGGAAGTTGACTCCACTGGTGGCTGTCATTGGCAGAAACGGTGTTGGAAAGAGTACTCTCTTCGACGCGTTCGGCTTTCTTGCCGATTGCTTGAAGGTAGGCGTTGAAGAAGCATGCGACCTGAAGCAGCGCGGCGGATTCCCGCGGCTGGTGTCCATGGGCCAGGAAGGTAGCATTCGCTTCGAGATTTACTACCGGGAAGACTCTACGGAGCGCCCAATCACTTATGAACTTGAGATCTCCCTTGACAAAGATCAGCGTCCGTTCGTGAAATCGGAGCGCCTCCGACAGCGCCGAAAAGGACAATCGACGGGCCAGCCGTTCTCCTTTTTGAACTTGGAAAGTGGCAAAGGGATTGCGTGGAAGGGCACGAGCTACGGAGATGAAGAGTCCGAGAAGATTGCGGTAGATCTGGCAGACGCACGCCATCTCGCCATCGCGACGTACGGGGCATTGAAGGAACATCCGCGAATCGAAAAGTTCCGAAATTTCCTGGAAGGATGGTACCTCAACTACTTCTCTCCCGACGCCGCAAGAAGTCTGCCAATGGCGGGTCCGCAGAAATACCTGAACATCCATGGCGATAATCTGGGAAATGTCGTCCAGTACATGGAACGAGAAAACCCGAAAGGGTTTCACGAGATATTGCAGACCATATCCGAGAAAATACCGGGCATCGACAAGATCTCGACAAAACGAACGGACGATGATCGACTCTTGCTGCAATTTAATGACAAGGGTTTCGTTGACCCGTTCAACTCCCAGCAGATGTCTGATGGAACTTTGAAATTGTTTGCGTACATGCTGCTGCTGCAAGAACCTACACAACGCCCCTTTATTTGCATTGAGGAGCCAGAAAACGGGCTCTATCACAAACTTCTCGAGACACTGGCCAACGAGTTTAAGGAGCATGTGACCATCCAAAGGAAGAGGCATTCGCAAATTTTTGTAACCACCCACAGCCCCTACTTTGTCAACGCGCTTAGTCCTGACGAAGTGTGGATTCTAGAAAAGGGTGTAAATGGGTTTTCTTCTATAAAGCGAGCGAGCGTAGATCCCATTGTGGTAAGTCTCACAGAGGAAGGAATGGAATTGGGTAATTTATGGTATAGCGACTATTTTGGATGAGGTGTCTATCGTGGAACACTTGGAGATATTGCTGGAGGATCAGTCCGGCGCCACCTTGGTGGGCTTGTTGCTTGAAAGACTGAAGAGTGCAGATCCGTCTGCGTATACTTTCACCTATAGGATGCATCATTATAAGGGACTTGGCAAGATACCCGCGAAACAAAGCTCAACGAGCCCTGACAAGCGTATCTTGCTCGACCAATTACCAAGGCTACTCCGCGGATACGGAAGGAGTCTTTCCGCGAACCAAGCCGTCATGGTGGTTGTTGACAGCGATTCTTCTGACTGCGTCGAGCTCAACCGGCAAATGACAGGCATTCTCAACAACTGTTATCCTAAGCCACACGCCATTTTCTGTATCGCGATTGAGGAAATTGAGGCATGGCTCCTGGGCGATAAAGATGCAGTGCTCACGGCCTACCCGAGAGCGAGAAGAGACATCCTCGAACGCTATCGACAGGACTCAATATGTGAGACCTGGGAACTGCTTGCAGACGCCGTCTGCCCTGAAAGAATTGGCGGCCTAAAGCGAATGGGCTATCGAGTCATTGGCCAGCGCAAATCGGAATGGGCTCGCAGGATAGGCCCTCTAATTGACATGGAACGCAATGCTTCGCCCAGCTTTCAGCATTTTCTTCGGCAAATCAAGGGCTTAACGGAGACCAGAGCTTAGCCGAGACAGACTGATACCCTCGCAATATGATGAAGTGGTGCCGTAAAAGAAAGCTTCTGCACCGTTCATGCCCTGTTTGTATGGTTGGATGCGTTACAAATGGATTGGCAGATTCGTCGCTTACGGCGCGGTCATATGGATGCGCAAAAAATAATAGGAACAGCGGATAGCATAAGCACATTTTCAAGGGAGACAGGGTGATGACCATGATCACACTTACAGGCATCACCAAGACCGTCATGGACGGGCGGAGCAGGATTCCCACTGCGGCCGACCCGGATCTGGCGGTCGACCCATCGGTGGCCGGTCCCGTCTCGGCGACAGGAACGGCGGACGCGCGGGAGGTCCTGTCATGAGATTATTGCGCAGCTTTTCGGTCGCATTGCACAGCATGCGGGACTACAGGGGACGGCTGAACTGCGCCATGCGTAGGGGCGCCTGGATGGGGTGGATCGGCAGAATCGGCGTGGTGACCGTCGCCGCGATGTTCTTGACGACGGGGTGCGGCCTGTTGTTCTCCACCACCGCTCACAAGCCCCCGTCGTACTCCGCGACGGCTTCCTCTTCACACGCGGGCGGCAGCACAGGCCACGGCGGTGGCGGGACGCGGGGGCTGACCGCGGGGCGTGGTGGCCACGGCGGCGGCGGCCTGCCTGCGGGGCGCGGCGGCCAGAGGGGGACGAAAGCCCTGGCGGCAGGACGAGTTGACGGCAAGGGCGCGGGTCATTCCCAGCCGTCCACCGTGCGGTCGCAGACCCAGCCCGCCGAGGGCGGCAACGGCGGCGGCAGCGCCTCGTCGGTGGCGAGCGCGGTCCAGTCCCTGTTCGGTCAGATTGGCGCGCCGCAAACCGCGAAAACACACACTGCGCGATCGGGAACCGGGACGACGGGTGCCGCGGCGGGCGTAGGCTCGGCTCCCGACGGAGCGACTGGCGCAAGCTCGTCCCTCGGCGACGCGTCCGGCAGCCCTTCCTCATCGCACGGCGGCTCATCGCTCACCGGCGCCGGCGGCAAGGCGGCCATGCCCTCCGAAGCAGATATTGTGCAGCCCTACGTCGCGCAGTTGCAGTCCCTCCGCTCCCAGTACCTGGGCTTGCTGAGCTCGCTGTACAATCAGGCCCGGACAGACTACCAGCAGGGCAAAGGATCGAAGCTGGCGATCGAAGCCAAGTCCCTCCCCCAGCTTGTGTCGCTGGAGAACAGCGCGCAGGACCAGGTGAACGACGTTCTGTTCGCCCTGCGCGACCAGTTGCAGGCACACGGCTACCCCACCGCGGAGATGAACACCCTCCGCAGTGACTTCTACAGCCAGGTCCAGCAGGAGATCGCCGCACTCAGGGGGTAGGGCGGATCGAGTGTGGCGAACCCCAGCGTATGCTGTCCGTCCCCCAATTTCATCCGATACACCGTCTTGATACCGTTCGCGTCTGGTGTACCCTGCGCGTATCTCTTGTCCCGCCCGCCGATCGTTCCCGAATCCCGATCCTTTCGGCCTGGGAGACCGATTTACTATGCGGCGATTTCATACGAGTTGACGATCATCCTAAAAATGGACTTGTTCCTAGTTAAGTACAAGAACCTTCCGCGGTTCCGAAGGCCACTTCTACGACGATAGTCATCCTTTCCGATCTTATGTACGATATGCTCGGGCTGGAACGCCCGCATAGCCACCGATAGGCGTCTTATTGAGAAACGTCTGCCGTGACGGCAACATGGACGAGTCTGATCGCCGCGGACGAGAAAGATGACACTCACGATATTATTGATCCTATGCGAATCTGGCCCTCAGATTGTCGAGTTGTTTTTGTATGTACAACTCACTTTTATCTTGCTCCCTGTATTCTTGGGCACGTCGGTTGAGCAGATGGTCAATCACCTTGCTCCGCACCGTGTCAGGTGTATCGATGCGCACGACTCGCCCAAGCGGCTTGCTTGTGGACAACGTCAAAACAGATGAGTATGCAATGTCCCACAAGGGCCTCAAATACCCTTCTTCCATCAGAGTGTCAGCGCCCTCTGCGGACAGATGAAATAGCAGGTTGTAATCATCCTGGGATGTGAAACGGCCAATGACGTCGAGCGGTGCTGCACGACTCCATAGTTTTACGGAGGCGGGATCGACAGATTCGTCAGACAGCAACCATTGCAGGAATGATGCCAATCTCATCATGTTCCGTCGGAATAAATTTTCGAAGAACTCGCTGCGCTTACCCGTTACCGCGTGATAGATGACGTGGGAGACCGAGGTTATGTCACCTGTGCGTAACTTTGGCAAGAATTCATCAACTGGTTCCGCCATGACGAAATACAGCGGTACGAAAAGTATGACACCCTCAC
Organism: Bacillota bacterium; assembly: GCA_021797415.1. The sequence goes on along the minus strand of JAJZZT010000136.1, from coordinate 6,263 downwards.
CCATATCAGGCTGTGACGTGATCTCAGGCCCAAAAAGCTCCTTTACATCATCCGGAAGTTCAACGGCGATCGCCTCCTGCGGGATGTTGTATTTCACGCGTTCCTCGCCGCTCAGCTTCAGCAAGTCACCCAGTCTCTGCTCGGCGAAGTCATCCCACTCATCGATCACTGTGATGTCACGGCTCCAGTCAATTGGAGTCACAAAAGAATTCCCCGCATCATTGTAAAACTCTATGGGCAAGGGGGTCATCGACAGGGCCTCGAAGTACAGCACACGCATACTCCGGTCCGTCTTGATTTTGTAATTCATATCCAATGATTCTCGAGCCAAATCGGTGAGTGACAATCGGCCGTCTTCTTCACGGACGTGTGCGATCGATATGAGATAATCGAGCGTCGGAGTGCACACCTCTTCAAAATCCGAGATACCCATTATCTGAAACAATTGGTCTCTGGTTTGAATGTGGGAAAGAGCAAGCAGGCGCTCCATATTGCGTTCAATCTCGTAGTAGGGTTCCGTTGTGCGTTCCGTGATCTGAACCGGCAGCGAATAAACAGGATAGTCCATCCGCACAATGCGCCGGACATTCGCCTTGTCCACCCTGATGTGGCGATTCAAGAAACGGTTTAACGGGATGACATCAGAGCCGCCTGTCATTTGGCCTCGACCTCCAGTAGATTCTGCTTAAATTCACTCCAATATTGATGTACCCCAGCCTTCTTGATGTAGTCCAGCATATTGGTAAAGCAACGCTGTGCAGCGCGCACATTCGCATTGGCCAACGTGTCCGAATCCCCCACCATGATGAGCAGGCACTTTGCCCTCGTCATGGTCACATTCAATCGGCGCAGGTCTCTCAGGAATCCGATCTTGTGTTCCTCATTGCTGCGCGTGAATCCGAAAATGATGACTTTCTTGTCGCGCCCCTGAAATGAGTCGACCGTATCAATTTCCAAGTGGTTTAGGGGAGCAGCGGCCAGATCCTTTAAAACCCGTTCAATTTCCGCCTTTTGCCGCCTGTAAGGGGTTATCACTCCGATATCCTGAGGCATAACGCCTTGATCGATCAAGGCGCGCACGATGTGAGAAATAATTTGAGCCTCCAGTATATTGAAATAGACAAGGTGATCGTCATCCGCGTCGACGCTTTCATATCTCGTCTGTCCTTCCTGCCGTGTATCGATAAAGTAGAGAGGCGAGGTGAAGGAGACATTGCGTAACACGCGATCTTCGTCTTTCAGCCCTGACTTGTATCCAGATTCATAGAATTGGCGTGACACGAATTCGGCAATTGCCGGATGCATACGGAACTGCTCATTTAACATGACCTTGTTGTCATCTGGACAAGAGTAAAAGAGGGTCTCAAACAGGCTCTGACCCAGTAGTTTCTCGTAATCAGGGGGTGGGTCGCCGGACGGTGATTCCCCATCCTTATCCTCCCATTCTTCGGACATCAGCTGAATCATGTTTTCATTAGCCACCGGCGGCAATTGCTTGTGATCTCCGATTAAAACGACTTTTTTGGCTCGTGACATCGGAACAAGAGCATCAAAGATGGTGATTTGCCCCGCCTCATCAATGATGGTCACGTCAAAATCCACATCCTTGAAATCAGAACTGGTGTTAACGCCAATTGCTGTGGCGCCAATAACCTTGACGGAGTTCAGCAGCAAGGGATAAAGCGACTGCTGTCGCTGCTCCAGAGCGTCCTTCCATTCCTTGATGATCAGATTTTGGCTGTCCAGATGCTGAAGATATCTGTCTTCACTGGCAAGGGCAGCCGCGAGTTCGGCACGTATCATGGACGCATACGGGAACGCCTTGTAAGCAGGCTCGAGTTTGGCGTCCAGCGTGACCTTTTGAATCGAGTTTTCATTTACAAATCGATTCAAAAGGTTGGTCAGGCCACCGTAGATGCCGTCCTGTTTGAGCCTCTCTTCAATCTTCTTTTTATATCTTTCTTTCCCTTCCTTAAATAGTTCATTTTTCTGAGAAACCACAGAATAAATTTTAGAAACAATCAAAGGTAGGATGAGATAAAAGGACTTCTGCTTCACGCGTCTCTCCCGCTTGCTTCGCTGTTCATCGAGCAGGCCGATCCGAGTACGCTGGTCAACATAGAGCTGGAGTTCGGGTGTCAGTTCATGCAACTTCTGAACAAACATCGTCTGATGCCGTAGATTTTCAAGTGCGGCGATCTCTTCCTGATCACAGTTTTGAATGATGTCCTTTTGCATGGAAAGGGCTGCATAATCAATCAGTCGTCCCTTGACGATATCAACCTTGACGCTTTCCTCGCGGCCCAGACGGATACACGGTATGCCCACCTCGATGCATTTTTCCAGCACGTTATCTACGGCAAGATTGTTCTTGGAACTGACAAGTACACGTTTACCCTCGCCTGCGAACTTTTTCAACATTTCAACAATGATGCTTGTTTTCCCCGTCCCTGGCGGTCCCTGAATGAGGGCGAGATCTTCTGCATCCAGTGCGAGATTGATGGCTCGAAGTTGAGCTTCCCGAAGTCCTTCAACTTTCACATCGTGACTGCGCACAACCGGTCGAAACTCACCGTCAATCAGAGTGTCAAGCAGTGTTTGATTTACGGACCTGCCTTCAACCAGATCGTCGATTGCCCGCGCTTGAATCCAGTATGCAATGTTGGTTTCTGAAACACTGAGGTAACCTTTATCTGGAATCTTGCCAAAATCAACTACAGATTGGAATGCAATGATCAGGGAAGGGGGTGATGCACTTGCATCAACGACCATTCCATGGATTTTGAGGTCTTCATGGACAAGGATTGGCTCCTTACTGGCGATCACTTCTTTTCGAAGCAATTTATCGCCAATTAAAGTATCCTCCTCTAGAAAGAAGCGATATACGACACCAACGCCTCGTTGTGAGGGAACGGGGGTATAGCGAACATACTTAAAGCAGACAGTAGAGGCTGTCTGTCGTTCGTAATCGTCTTGGAAGGCCACAATTTCCTTTAGTGTATCTCCCCAGGCGCGACGCTTTTGAAGAGTCGTCTCAGAGTTGTTTCTGCGCTCATCCAATGCTTCATGATTTAGATTTCGAATCTCGTTGGACAGTTCTTCGATGCGAGCCGCGATTTCTACACTGTCACGGGTCTTCGGCAAATGGTACAGCTCACCGGAAACGGGGGTAATCCCGCGGTGGAGATACAACCGCACGCCATACTTTACCGAATGGAGTCGATCAGAGGCTGACTTGTCGGATACACCAATGACCTTGAAATACGAGTTTGAGTGCAGCGGGCTATCTATATGAACACACGTCAGACAGAGTTGATGTGTAAATAATCGGAATCTGTTCTCCCCTCGACGGCTGTCCCATCGAACGTCCACCCATAACCAACGAGCTGCCTTGATTTCCTGTTCAGCCCGTCCCATGGCGTCCGTTTGATTTGAAACAAAATAAAACGTGAGACAACGCCGCACATGGACTGTACGCCCCGTCATGGTATCCCCATAATACACCGCACCATCTGCTGCTGCCATCGGCATCACCATCCCTTGCCCCGAAACATACGCCTCAGATCAGCCGCAGATGCCGGGCGCATCTTCGGATCATACCTGAGGCAGTCTCGTATCTGTTCTTTTACATGCTCTGGCACGTCGTCCCTTTGAATGCTTCGATATCCCTGCTCATCGTCCGGGGTTGTCAGAAGTGGAACGCCGTAGGCTTCCTGCCCCGTCAGCGCATAATGCAGAATCGCACCCAGGGAGTAAATGTCATGGGTGGTATCTACGCGACGGAGCAGGTGTCCCACCGCTTCAGGCGGGGCATACCCATGGGTCAAAGCCGCTTTGTGACGAATTCCCGATCCGCGAATATATGCGAGTCCCAAATCAATTAAAGTTAGTCCAACCAAGTGTTCTTCCTGCACTTCAACAAAGATGTTCATGGGACTGAGGTCTCTGTGGACGACGCCAAGGCGATGCATGCCTGTTACCGCTTTGATCAGTTGCTCGCCAAATTGCTGAAAGAGATGGCTCTGCATCGGCCCGGCTGTTCCGATCTGCGTTTCGAGGCTCATACCGCGCGCCCGCTCCATAACGATAGTGATCTCATTCAGACAGGTGGAATCCTCTTCATAATCGATCCTATTAACGACATTTTCGTTAGCCTTTAGACGTTCTAAGGCATGCGCCTCGAGCCGCAATTGATGAATAAGTGTCTGATACTCAAATTTGTCGTTGCGTTGCATTTCCGCAGCCTCCATCGGATCTATCCGATGGGTTTTGATGATCACAGCTTGCCCGGTGCCCTTGTGCACACCCGAACGCAGGTAAGTTCGATAGAATTTGGTTGCCTTCGGAGCAACCAGATCGGTGCCCTGTTCATAGAGGTCGTAGATACTCATTCTTCACGCAACCATTCCTGCAACTGGGCAAAACCGGTGTCTCTCTGTTCCACATTGGGACTGAGAAGCTGTACGAAAGCCTGCTCAAGCAACTCCACCCTGTCGATCTTCAGACCAGATGCAACAAGACGTAGTTTCGGATGCATGACCTTTTCAGTCATATCTTTGAACGGTACGTTCCCGGTGATGATTTCGTGACTGATCACTCCAAGAGAATAGAGGTCAACGCGATAGTCCACTTCCGCAGATTGCCTCCCAAACAACTCCGGTGCCCGGTAAAATGTGGGGACTGTCAGAGCGTTACCGACCGTTTGAGCACCACCGATTCTAGCGAAGTCGAAGTTCACGAGACGCATGGTGCCGTCTGTAGTAATGAGAACATTCCGGGGATCGATGTCCCGATGGATCACGTTATGCTCATGGATGGACGAGATAATTTGCGACAGCATGCGAATCAGCTCGCGCTTGTCCTTCAAGGAACTTTTTTGTAGTCTGCGATCCGCAAGGTTTGTGTGGTCAACCCATTCGGTCGCGGACACAATAAAGGAGCCATGGATAAACGGAGGGATAGAACTGAATAGTACATACGGCTCACGACGAAGTGCTGCCTTCGCCTGAGCATCTCTTAGGGCAACCCGCTCAATCAGTTTCTGACTCTGTGTGATCTCGCCCGGATCGACGTACACGACTTTGAGAAAATAACTCTGGTCATATAGTTGGAAGGTAGCGCGATAGACTTGATAGTTTATGGCGTCATACAGCAACTTGTCGATGGTATAGTTCCCGATCACATGCCCTGGCTCAAAATACTTCGAACTGACACCCGTTTCTTCGCCTGGTCCATATAACTCTAACAACCTTGCGATGTTCTCCTCGCTGAGAACATCTCTTCGAAACTTTTGATCCCAAAGTTGCGACAGTTCTTCGGGCGCGAGACAGTGAAGATGCCCAATGTCAGAAATCTCATAATCGAAGTCAGAATGCGTAAAACTGACAACGCCTTTAATTCCCCCGTCGATATTCAACTTGTCCTGGAGCTCTTTATCATCGTCTCCCATTATCCGTCGAAAGTGCCCCAGTGCTCGCTTTCGCTGCGTATCCACCTGTTGAAAAGGATTCAATCTGCGCTCCGCGCTCTGACCGTCCATGGTCACTAACGTGATGTAACGCATCTGAGCGTTGAGTGGTTCGCGAATGGATCCACTCCAGTCCTTTAGCTCTATGAGAAAAACCCCCTTGGGGCAAATCAGGGTCACATCCACTTCACTTGAACTCACCTGATTCGATGCGCTTGTACTCACAAGTATGAAGTAATTCTCTTCGGGTAAAACCTTTCGAATTCGATTGATAGCTGTCTTCTCATGATCCAAAGCCGTACCGTAGTAGAATACCTTGCTCCGCATACCGGTGAGTATCCCCTCTCTATTCGTGTATGTCATTTAATATCTCAATTGGATCTATATAATAAATATATAATAATTGATTTTACATTGCAATACTACAATAAACTATTTTATTAGTTTTATAGAGCCAAGAGAATATTGTTAGAACAAGAGTGCAGGAGCAATACTAACAAAGTAACATCTTACCTTCTTGTTAAACGCTGTCGCCATATCCCGATGAAATCCATCCTTTACACAGGTGTACTGGCTCATGGCTAATAGATTCGACCCCGTACCTCTGATTTCCTTGTCAATACTTTCTGTGTATTTCACTCTTCCTCCCTCCATGATCCGGGAATGAGGAACTCCTCACTCCACCGCGACGGCGTAGCGGCCGCTGATGGCGACCTCGTGGTTCGACACCATCTTTTCCAGCGCCGCTTCGATTCGCGCGCGCGACTCCTCGCCAAGGCGCTGGATGCCGAAGCAG
>JAJZZT010000295.1 GCA_021797415.1 Bacillota bacterium | reverse complement strand
TGATTGCTCTGCAGGTTGGCAAGATACTTCTTCATCTGCGCGTTCGGTTTCCCTGGGTGCAGGTGCGCGTTGTCCAGGACCGTGTCGATTTCGTAGAGGTAGATGGCCGCCTGGTCGCGATTGGTCCGCAACAGAGGGTTCATCACTGCCAGCGACGCCCTGTAGTGGCCGAGCAGATACTCCGCCGTACCGAGGTACACCTGCATCGATGGGTCCCGGTGCATGAGAATCTCATTCGGGAACAGCGTCGCATTCATTACATGCTTTTTCGCTTGAAATTCACTGTAAAGGCTCAGCACCTGATGGAGCGTCGCGAGCCCCTGCGCGCGGTTCACGGGCAGTTGACCCGTACCGTACCACATGGTCAGCCCCATGAGATTGCTGTAGGCGGTGGTATTGAACGGACCCGTGTACACGGCCCGCCCCGCCCAATTGACCGCCGTGCGGGGATGGTGCAGTTCGTAGGCCAGGATAGCGGCCTGCGTCTGGACCGCCGGGTCCCACGGCGCATCCGCCACGGCCTGCTGCGCGGCCTGCCAGGCCGAGGAGGCCACGGATGTCTGTCCGCTGGATTGACTTGTCTGCAGATAGTAGGCCGCCAACGACAGTTGAACGTGCGGATCGTAGGGAGCCACGGCCGCCGCCGCCGAGAGCAGCGGATAGCTGCTCTGGCCCAGGGCGCCGGCTTTTGCCGCCCATTGACTCAGGAGTTGGTCGGTCACAAGCGAAGCGCACAGCACGGTGGAGATGGCGCCCACGCCGACGATCGCCCCGACGCCGATCCTGCTCCAGACGATTTTCGTACGCTCTTGGCCGACTTGTTTTATGGCCAGCCGCTTGGCGCTCGCCACCGCCGTCACGTCATGCGGCGCAGGGAACTGTCCGCCTGCCGGGACGGCCGTTGCCATGGCGACCGTCGGCGGCGGCAGCGCCGCAGCCGCAGCCGAGATCTGCGGCGTTGCGCCCTCGACCGCCACGGCCGCGGGGACGCGACGCCGGACCGGCAGCCATGCGCTGGACAGGGCCAACATGCCCCAAAACAGGTATTGATAGAGGCCAAATGCAAAATCAAAGTCTGCCGCAGCGTGCGCGAGCATGACGCCGGCTGCGATGAACAGACCCGCCACGCCCAGGCGGCGCGGATCTCCCGGATTGGTGCGCAGCGCCCGCAGGATGCGCCACGCGATCAACAGCAGCGCCGCCATGAAGAGCAAAAATCCGATGATACCGCCGTTCAATAACTGGTCAAAGAAATAGCTGTGCACCTGGCGCGACCAGTACGGAAGTGTCTGGAACGCCTGAAATTTCGCCGACCACGCGCCGCCGCCCGCGCCAAAAAGCGGCGCGTTCAGCCACATGGGAAGCGCGTTTTTGTAGTAATAGAAACGCTCCTGCAGGCTCACACTGTGGATCGAGATGCTCTGCAGACGGGCCACGATGCCTGAATGGGCCGTAACATGCGAACCGAGCTTGTACACCGCGGCAATCACAATCACAACCAGAGCGGCAATGCCGCCGCGCAAATACTGCTTTGGCAGTTCCTTGCCCGCCACCCATTTGTCAAAATAGGCCAGCGCGACAGATGCCGCAAGGGAAAACGCAAATGCGGCGACGATATACTTGACTTGCTGTGTATCGATTGCCTTGACGCCGAGCAGCGACGCGCCCGCGCCGGCAATGCCGAGCAGCAATTCTGTTGCCAGAGGCCAGATCGATTTTTTGATGCGCATGACGATGACAAGCGCGAGAATGTAGGCGACCGGCGCCAATACCCAGGCCACGCGCGACGCACTCGCCAGCACCGCGGCCATCGAGATGATGAAGGCAAGCGCACCGGCGATATTCCACTGCCAGCGTCTATAGCCCATCCCGCCCATGAACCCGAGGACGCCCAGGGCGAGTTCCACAGCGCCGAACGTATTGTGGTATTGGAATACGGACGCCAGTTCTTTTTTGCCGTATATGGCGTCAAGCGACGGCCACCAGTGCAGTGCTCCGCCGACGCCGTAGATGTACAGGGCCACGGCGAGCAAAGACAGCAGGGGAATGACGAGGGGAGCGATCTTTCCTGCGTGTTGCCAGAGCAACAGAAAAAGGAAGAGGGCGGAAATCTGCATGAGCGTGACCGGCAGCGATCCGATCAGCGACGCCGCCCAGAGATTGGTGAGCAGCGTGTAACCGGCGAACAGCGCGACCCACACGATAGGTGAACTCCAAGTGAAGAAGGCCGCCAAGGAAGACGGGACCGCGTGGACATTGTCACCAAGCGAGGCCTCCCCGCTCTCGCCGGCTGTCAATCCCACGGCGTTGCCGTTCTTTGCGCCGGCGCCATCCGTCCCTGCGGCGCCCGTCGTATTTCCTCCAGCCAGGAGCGCTCCATCACCCTCTGCTGAAGAATTCCGCACAATGTAGCGCAATGCGACGATGCTGACCAGAGTGGCGCCCAGTGAAGCAAAGGTTGAGGCGGGCGGGAAAAAGAGAGCCACGTACCACGGCGACACGAAAAAAAGGACTAACGTGAGCGTCAGCGCAACGTAGCCGCGCCATCCCAGGCTGCGCCAGCGAAGAACGCCCAGATCCAGATCCATTCATTACACCTCCATGGAAAAACGGCGATCACCTAGGAGACATGTGATAAAGTCTACTGAACAGGCGATCTGAATCCAGATATCGCGTTTGAGGCTTCCGTCTAACGCGATATCTACTGGATTTTGCCTGTCGGAATTCGGTTTATCACATGTCCCCTATGACATAAGTCAGTGGCAGTATGGTCTGTCGGCCTGAGACGTGCATCCTGCCCGTCCATAATCAGTTGCCCTTGTGGCCATTTGGCCATGTGCGATTCGGGCGTGTTCTTTGCGGGTCTGCCCCTTTGGTTCTTAAAGTGGTTGTTCAAAAAGAGCGTCAACAAGCAAGAGCGTTTGTGGCATTGAACAAACGCCCGCTCGCTGCTATTTTCCTGCCGACATAGGGTTTTATCACATGTCGATTAAGGGCCCCATTTGTCGAACTCATGCTGGTATTGTAGCGCGCAGACCGATAGATTACAATGAACGCTTTATGACGCGGTTGGCAGACTACGGAGAGGTTGACCGCAGACGAAGGGAAACCTGTGCGTGTATCGTGTATATAAAAAAGGCGGAGGGTTGAGCCGAAGCCCAATCCCTCCGCATGTAGATCGTTGAATACAGACACTGCATTCAACTTGGTCACGCCAAAGCACATTCCGCCGCTTTTGATCAATTGTAGCTGATCGTCGGCGCCGCGGCATTGGACGAGGACCAAATGGTCACATCGTATTTCCCGCCCGTCGACGACGGGGTCACGATGAACTGACCGGCGGTCGGTGAGGCAGCCGCATTGGAATTGTACATGTAGCCCGTCACCGTCACATTGCCAGCGGAGAAGCCGCCGAATTGTGTCGGAACCGTTACGGAGCCCGAGTATTGATACACGGAATTCGTGACGGTCGTACTCGTCTTGGCAGGCTGAACGATCAGGTTGCTTGTGGCGCTGAGATCGTAGGAGCCCGCCGTCGAATTCACATACCAGACCGGGATCTCCACCGTGCCAATCGGCTCGAACACCGACGTCGCACTGGCGGCGACATTCGATCCGACGCGGAACTGTCCTGTCGACGCATCGCTGAATGTCACGAAACCGCCGTTGGACGATGCCGGCAATGCGTTGCCCTCGCCGTCAACCGGCCGCAGGAAGACCTCGGTCGGCGTGTTTGCAGACACGGCCAGTTCGTTGGTCGAGGTGATCTCCTGACCCTGCGCGTTGAAGAACGCCCATCCGGCCATTTGGTTGACGTTCGCGTTGACCGTGATCGTGCCCGAACCCGTCGGCGCCGGAGACACGGAGCTGTCCGTGGCGGACACGGAAGCCGCGCCGGCCGTCGTCGCGGTCGCCTGGAACGAGAAGTAGCCGTTCGGCACGGTGATCGTGTACGGGCTGGCCGTAGACGTGGTGGACGCACCGTTGGTCAGGCTCGATGTGTTGATCGAAAGACCGCCGTTGACCGTCAGGGTCGCCGTCTGCGGAACCGTGACAGGATTGCCGTACTGGTCCTTCAGATAGACGGTGCCCGTCACCGTGTCGCCGGCTGTCGCAAGGATGTTGGAGCCCGTGTTCGCATCTTGCAGCGCCACAGACGCCGTAGAAGCGACGGTCGGTTCCACTGTGACTTTGATGCTCGAAGGCGCGGTGACGCCGCTTTGCGTGGTGGTGGAGCTGACCGTGTAAACCTCTCCCGCATACGGCTGCATCGTCATGGTCGCCGTCGCCTGGCCGCTGGCGTTGGTGTCCACCGTGGCCGACGCGGCCGCGCCGTTGATCGTTGCCGTGCCCGCCGCATTGCCGCTCTCGCTGAACGTGATCGGCACGCCCGCCTGTGCGACATTGTTGCCGTTGGCGTCCTGCAACTGCGCCGTCAGCGTGACCGTCGGCGCCGATTCGGAGACATAGGCCGCGCTGCTGCTCAAGCTGTACGTGGACAGACTGCCAGCCGTCACCGTGACGGGGAATGTTGCCCACACATTGCCGTTTTGATCCTTGATCGTCACCGTGTAGGTTCCGGCGTTTGCGCCAGCATTTGTTGCGTCCTCAATGTTCAGCGAAGTCGCTCCGGAAGCCAAGGCCACGCCGGTGCCCGCGCTCGGCGTCGCGGCGCCGTTGACTTCGATGTTCGTGGCGGCCGCGCCGGAACTGTTCGTCACGTACGCCGTATACGTGTTCGCGGACGGATACGTCGCGGGATAGCCGTTTACGTCAACAGGCGTGAGATCGAACGTCAGCGGCGTCGTGCTGCCTTCCGCGATCGACGAACCCGAAGGCGAGGCGACCGTGAACTTCACGGGCTGTTGCGCAATGACGGCTTTGACCGTGCCGCTGCCGGACGTCAGACCTTGCGCGGACACGTTGACCGTAATCGTGCCCTGGACGCCCTGTTGGGAGTTTACCGTAACGGTGCTCGGCGGCGGCGTTGTCGTGCCGTTGCCGAAGAATACGCCTGTCGCGGAACCGCTGTACGTGCCCGCGCCGGTGACGGAGACGTTGTACGGATAGGTGCCCGTCAGCATCGGCTGGCCGTTCTGGTCGACCACTTCGACGTTGAACGAGAATGGCGAGGCCTGGTTCGCGCTCACATACGTCGAGCCGGTCACGGAGGAAACCTTCAGCGCCGACGCGACCTGCGCCACCGTGGTGACGGTGGTCGAGGCGGAGACGGCTGTCGTCGCGCCCGGAGGCGTCAGCGATGCGGAGTACGTCTCGGTCAAGCCGGGCGTCGTTCCCGCCTGGGCGTTGAATGTCGCAACGCCGTTCGTGAACGTCAGCGTGTACGTGCCGCTCGTCGAACCGTTGGCGATATCGCTGGCCTGCGCCGGGCTGGTCGATCCAGGCGCGATGATGCCTGCGCCGGAACCCGATACCGTGACCGTCGCCGTGCCGTTGTAGTTGCCGACGGTGTTGCCGTTCGCGTCGACGGCCGTCGCCGTGACCACGTCGGTGCTCACGCCGTTTGCGACGAGGTTGCTCTGCGCCGCCGACAGTTTGATGTTCGCCACATTGCCGTACACATTCACCGCGAACGGCTTGGACTGCACGCCGTCGACCGTCGCCGTGACGTTATACGTGCCGGGTTGCGTCACGACGAGGTTCGCCGTGGTGCCGGTGCCGTTGATGAAGCCGTTCTGGTTGTCGACGCTCCACGTCACCTGGGCTCCGGCAGGCAATGTGATTGCCTGGCCGCTCGCCGTCGCGGCGGAAACGGTCAACGCTTCATTGCTGTTCGGACCGAGATTGGTCGAGGCGCCTTTCACGGTCACCACAGCGCCAGTCGGCATCAACTGGCCTTTCGTCCACTGGATGATGTTGTTAAGCACGACGGCCGCATCGGCGCGGTTCATGTAGATCTGGTCTTCCGTGGAGGGAAGTCCGGAGAACAGGCCGACGGAGTACGCGTACTTGAGCGGCGACATGCCTTTCAGATCCGACATCTGCAGTTTGCCCGCCGCCACCATCGACGAAACAAACAACGCCGCTGCGTCGCCGCGCGATGCGTGGAAGTTCTCGTTGAAGTTGTAGCCGGGACGGACGCCCATCCAGTACGGGTTGATCCACTTCGCGGCTTCTGCCGCGCCGATGAAGTTAAAACCCCAGTTGCCTGGAGGAATGTCGGCGAAATACTGCTGTTGCGCAACCGGCTTCACACCCGTGACGCTCTCCATCGCCTTCATGAAGTACGCCAGGAACTGACCCCGCGTGACCGGATCCGTGGGACGGTACGTGCCGTTGCTGAAGCCGTGGATGTAGCCGTCGGCCGTCAGGGTGGTGATCGCCTGCGCAGCGAAACTGCCGCTGATGTCGCTGTACGTCGTGTCATTCACGGTCGCGGCGAACGCGGCCGGCGTCAGCGTGCTGAGCAACAGCGCTGCCGACGCAATACCCGTAAGCGTGCGTTTCAAAACGGTTCCTCCTCTTTGCTGCTGTTTGTTGTTATGAAAAACTGTGAAAAGGGCAATACTGACCTGCAGAAGCAGGGTGAAGCGCGAATTCAATGTCCCTGTGCAGCCGTGATCCGCCGTCCGGCGCCGTGATCGTCCTGAACGCCCTCAGATCTCCCCGTCCCACACGTTCAAGGGCGATCCATGCGCGTTTCGCGCGGTCGTATCAACACAGGTTCACATCCCTCCCCTCAGTGGACTTTTATACACATGAAGGACAATTACCTTCTTGACTGCCGTAAGTCCCCAAGCGGGGGCGTCGCCTATTTCTCAGACTCTCGTCCGCCCGCAAGTTGCATTATAGACGAGGGCGGAAACAGGCGTAAAGCAAACCTTGATGGAAACCAGGGAAAATAGCAGGCCGCATAGCAAGCTTTGTGCAATTCTTCTGGCGGAATCGTCCAGTGTATCCATCGCACAAACTTCCAAGTGCCGCTTTGACGCCGATATCCATGAAACAGTGTACCAGAAACTTGTCGGTATTGGTAAGAGGATTCGCTTGGGAATCTGTTTTTTTGTCTCATTTCCACGATTTCCACATAAATTTCATAATTTCAATAGACTTCTTTGGCCCGTCCGCTTGCTTGGCGGCTCAATTTACTCAGTTGATTCCAAAGGACCATGCTCCGCTTCATAAGCGTCTTTGATTTTCTGCACCACTTCAATCGGCATGTGGCGGATATCGGAAACGGTTTCCACAGAAAACCGGTCTCCAACATCCCGGTTGCGTACCCCTCATCGTATAGATCCTCAACCATCCCGTTTTTATGAACGACACACCACAGGGTGGATAAGTGATAAGGCAAGGTTCCCCCGTCGAAAACAATCTGTCTGTGCTCCGTGTGGTAAGCAAAGCTAATATAACCAGGGTGCTCCGTATAGGGTTCGCTGGGGAGTGAACCCAATTGAAGAACATTCACGACAGCCACCTCATCCACATATTGCTTACCATACTTTTCGTACGCTTGAATCGGAATCAACTCAAGCCATTGATCCGGGAATCGTTTCCTGACATCCGCCCACTTCATGCCGTTCCCTCCATGATGGACCCAAATGCCCACGATGACTCTACAAAATTTGTGCGTTTTCAGTGCATCTGCTTGCGAAGCAGATCCACTTCTTCTGCGGATAGTCCTGTCAAACGCGCAATGCGTTCGGTGTCCATCCCTTCCGCCAGCATTGCCCGCGCCACGGCCGCCGCCTTCTTGGCTTTGCCTTCTTCCCGGCCTTCCATCCGGCCTTCCTCCTTGCCTTCCTCCTTGCCTTCCTCGTACAAGTCCTGCGCCATCTTCGACACCTGCCTCAACTCCCCTCTCAATCGCTTCTGTTCGGCCTCGCCCAGTCCTTTTTCCCCAAGCGCCAGAAGCGCCGCAACGACCAGATCCCGTTCGTCCACCGGCACCTGCGGCACCAGCGCGAACACCCGCTCAAACGCCTGTTTGCGATCCGCCAGATCCATGTTCATCGCCAAGGCCAACCGGAGCCGATCCTCCGGTTCCCACCCATCCGTCCGCAGGTGCCTCGTCACGATGTCGAGCGCCGCGTCCCCGCTCTGGTCTGAAAGATACACGTTCTCCACCCGGTACTTCGCCGTGCCGATATCCAGTTCCTCCGGCGCCTGCGTGACCTTCGTATGATACAGCACCACCGTCCGGATCTTCACCCGATGATGCCGTGCGAGCCGGACATCGTATTCGAGAAAACGGTGCAAATCCGTTTCGCGATTGTGTTGGAACTCTAAATGGAATACCCGGTTGTCCTGCATCCGCCACGTTTTGTCCGTGTGCAGCACATTCGCAGGCAGTTCCGTCGGCAAGGGCGCGGAGAGTTCCACGCCGTGAACGCCGATGGCTGCGAGCGCTCCGCCGGACAACGATTTCGTGAGGGCCTTCCAATACGCGTCTTGTCCTGGCACTATGACACCCCATTGCCATCAGTATACTGCGGCATTCGACCATCGCCAATCCCAGCCGGAGCCGATCCTCCGGTTCCCACCCATCCGTCCGCAGGTACCGCGCCCCGATGACACGGTTCAGGCCCGCGACGCGCCGTCAGGCCATGTGCGTTACGGACACGCTCTTATAGACATCCACCGTGCGCCGCACCATGGCGTCCTTCGTAAAACGCGCCAGCAGGCGCTCGCGCCCCGCCATTCCCAGCTTCCGGCGCAAAGCGGCGTCATGCAGGAGAACGTCCAAAGCGGCCCGCAGTCCTTCGACCGACCCCGGATCACACAGAAAGCCCGTGGCATCCTCCCGCACAGCCGCATCTCCGGCGGAACCGGCGCCGGCGTCGACCACGAGATCGACCAGTCCGCCCGTCCGCGACGCCACAACAGGAAGTTGCGCCGCCATCGCCTCTAGCATGGAGATCGGCAGCCCTTCCATGCGCGACGCCAAAGCAAAAACGTCCGCCTGCAACAACAGCGCCGGGACATCGGAACGCGCGCCGAGAAAATGCACGTGGCCCGGCGCGGCCTCCATCGCCAGCGCCTGCAACGCCCGGCGCTCGCCGCCGTCCCCGACAAGCGCCAGGTGCGCGCCGTCCATCTCCCGCGCCACTTCCCCGATCGCGCGAATCAGCACTCCGTGCAGTTTCACTGGGTGCAGGCGCGCCACGCAGAGCACGACCAGCGTTTCTTCGGACAGTCCGAGAGAGCGCCGCAGATCTACTCCGCCCGCCTGGGGCGCGGAATCGTCGGCAACAACCCGGTTTTCATCGGCGTCAACAGTGTCGGCACCAACGACCGCATCGTCCGCTGCAGCTCTGGCAGCGTGCGCGTCCCGCGTTGCAGCGGCGCTTTGCGCATCCTTCCCGGCGCGCAGTCTGGCGTCGAACGCCTCGATGTCAAGCCCGTTTTCCACCACCACAAGCTTGTGCGCGGGATACCCGCGCCCGCGCAAAATGTCCGCCAGCGGACGCGACACTGCGATCACGCGGGCCGACAATCCGCGCGTCGCGCGTTCGAGAGCCATGAACACACTCCGTTTGAGCGGCGCGGCATAATCAAAATAGAGGTCGCTGTGAACCGTGGTCACGACCGGCGTTCGCAGGCGGGCGCCCACTAGCCGTCCCGCGACGCTGGCGCGCACGCCGTGCGTATGCAAAATCCGCGGGCGCACGCGACGCGCCACGTCAAGCAGGGCGCGATAATCGCGCAACAGCCCGCCTCCTTGCAGCACGTGGACGGCGATGCCCGCCTCCCGCGCTCTCTGTGCAAATTCCGCGTCAAACAGGACCGCAACCGCGACGGACACGCCGTCCGCGCGCAGCCCTTGCAGCAGGTCGAGCATCTGCGCCTCGGCGCCGCCGTACTCCCCGGCGGCCACGACGTGAAGCGCGTGCACAGGAGCCACTGCCGCCGCGTCTATCGGCGTCTCCGAAATTCCCGAAGTTTCCGCCGGCCCATCCGGTGCAATGGCCGACGCGACCGAAAATTGCTCGCGCGAAGATTTCATAATAAAATTGACTCCCATGGACGAACAGAATGGATCACTTTCCGGTTCATCGTACCGCACACTGACGCGCGCTGTCCACGCCTCGCGCGTCGAGAAAAAATCGCGTTTCCTGGCGGAACTGCTGCCCCTGGCAGATGAAGAGGAGGCCCAGGCCGCTCTTTCGCGCGTCCGCCGGGAACACCGTGAAGCGCGTCACCACTGCAGCGCCTGGCGACTGGCGGGACCGCCGCCGCTGGAGCGCGCGCACGACGACGGGGAACCGCCCGGCACCGCCGGCAGACCGCTGCTGAGCGTGCTGGAAAAGCACGGCCTGCGCAATGTCGGCGTGATCGTCACACGCTACTTCGGCGGCACGTTGCTCGGCGCTCCCGGCCTTGTGCGCGCTTATGGCGGGAGCGCGGCCGACGCCGTGGCCGAAGCGTGGGACACCGGCGCCATCGTCGTCTGCGAAGCGCACGACGAATATGGTTTCTCCGTTCCTTATGAAGACTGGGATACGGCGCGTCGCGCGCTCGCCGCTCCGGCGCGCACGATTACGGCCGAGTATGGCGCGCAGGTAACCGTCCATCTGGTTGCGCCCAGCGGCGAACGCCCTGTGATCGAGACGCTGCTGGAGACACTCTCGCGCGACCGCTGGCAGTACGAGCTGCTCCGGACACAGTGGCGTCCGCGCGCGGCCGCCGGCGATCCGTGGACGCAACCTAAGAGTCCGGACCCTTGACGGACGATCCCATGTCCCCCCGGAGACATCGCTCCGGAGACATCGGATCAACCAACCTCCAGCGGGCGAGCGACCTCTGGAAGCAGTGGTATTTCAAATCCATAAATGCGCGTTGCAGTGCAGAATCGTGTCCGCTCAGGGCCTCGACCACGATCCGGGGCACCATTGCGCCTGCACACAGTGGACTTTATCCCATGTCCCTCTGCTGCAGCAAGGCGCGCTGCAGCAGGCGCACAATGTCGCCGACCGACAGCACGCCGTCAGGCGCGGCTTCGGCAATCCCAGGGACACCCTGTTCGGCGACGGTCTGCCTCACCCGATCCAACGCGGCGGGCCATCTGCCGGGATCGTTCCTTGAATCGTCCGCGCCCGGCGCGAAGGCACGCACGTTTCGCCGCCCATCCAGCGCCGCGCCATGCGAAGAATCCATCGGTTCGCTCATCTTCACAAGCGCGTCAAGCGCCTTCTCCCACGTCACCCTCGCGTATGCGCCCTCCTGCGCGGCGTCATCCGGCGACACGATGGAATGAACGCGCACGGGCAGCGCAGCCCCCCTGCCCTCCCACACTGCGGCGCCCAGTTCGCGCTGCCAGCGATGGAGCAGCATGGATGCGCGCTGCTGATCCTTCCAGACCGTCCCCGGTTTCACGACCGTCTCGACACACGCGCCGTTCGTCAATACGAGCACGGCGACACCGTCATGCACCTCCACCCGGTCGACGAGATCGAGTCGCACAAATCCGTACGTCGCATCGCCGCGAACGCGCGCGTGCATCATCTTGCAGGTCATGAGCACGATCCCCCTGTGCGCCACGGGGAGGCACTGCCTGCCGTACGCCGCCCCGGCAAAACGCGCCCGATACTCCTTCCACCCGATCGCGTCGCGCGCGAGTACCTGGCGCACAACCGTCTGGGGCTTGCGCAAAATCGTGACGGTGCTGCCGGACATCAATCTGATGGCAGACGCGATGCAGCCGTTCTCGTAAACCGGCCTGACGGCTACAATGTCCGCAAACCGGATGGGCATCATGGGCATGGTCTCATTTCCTCCATATCGTCCACAAATGTGTAAGCTATTTTATTATGATTATTTCACATTGAAAATTCATTGGCAAGTATTCTGTTAAGATTATTGGCGAAAACTTGGAGCCAACGATGCCGTCCCCAAGGTGAGTTACATGTCGGGACAGGCATTTTGCGGCCAATTCCCGCCGTCCGCAAAAGTGGTTGTCCATAAGTGGGCCGTCCTTCGCGCCGACTTGCGCATAACCGCGCAATTGCGCGCCGCACATCCATTTTTGCGCAAAAGGGCGCCCATCCCCCATGCTGACTGTGCGCAGATCGACGGAGGACCGGTCCGGAAAGGTCTTTATGCACACTAATCGACTATTCCCATGCGACACGGCGCCAGACTGGGTCACAGACAGCGAGGTCCCCGGCAAAGTCCCCGGCACGGAGGAACTCGTCCGGCTGGCGCAATACGGCGACCGCGCCGCGCTCGCCGAACTCTGCCGCCGCTACGCGCCCCTCATTGCAAGCACTGTGCGGCGTTACCGGGGATTGCGACCGGAATGGGAGGATCTCACACAATCCGCTTTTGAAGCGTTTGTCCGCTCCGCGCAGGAATTTGATCCGCAAACGGGAGTCTTTTTCGGCCATTACATCAAGCTGCGCGTGCAGGGAGCCGTGCGCACCGCCGTACGCAGGCGCGAACTGCAGATGAAGCGCAGCCGATCCTTGGAAGAAGACGCCGGGCCGACCGAACCCGGCGCCCACTCCCGCCAGGGCGGGGCGATGCGGTTGTACGAGGAGGACGGCGGGATGCGCGCGGCGTTTTTACGTGTGGAGTGGGAGGAACTGCTCGCGACGCTCACGGTCCGCGAACGCGCCGCGATCGAGTGGACAGTCCTGCGCGGCTACCGTACGCAAGACCTGGCGGACAGGACGAATGTGGGGCGCGAAACGGTCAAAACGTGGCGGCGGCGCGGGTTGCGCAAGTTGCGCGCCGCGCTGGCTCGGGATTGACCCTTCCCGGCCTACCTCTCCAAAACAGGGCCGGGAAGGGGCCAGGTAAGATGCAAGCAGGGGTTTGGTGAAGCCTGGAGAGGCGCGCGCAGTGTACGAAACAGGTACATGAGCACGCCTCTCCGGCGCGAGC
>JAJZZT010000123.1 GCA_021797415.1 Bacillota bacterium | reverse complement strand
CAGGCGTGTTACAGTACATTTAGTGTCCGATTAGAGCCTCGGACACTAAATGTGGAACCATTGCGCCTGCAAAGAGGACTTTATCCCATGTCCCCTAGGTCCGCATTTCTGGCTGTTTCCTTGCACTGCGCGCGTCAACCCTGCCCCCTTTTTGAACAGGCTCTGTTAGTATATTTTTTAAAATTCACACGGTCTTTGGGTTACTCTATTGCGCACCCACCGGATCGAGGACTACGCGCGCGGGAGTCGTCCACGCGGATGTCGCTTTGCGCTCAAAACATACCACTTGCGAAAGGCCACAATGGCCCATATGGTTTCCACGATTCCGAACGGCCATGTTCCCGCAAGCCAGCCATACGCTGCAGACCCCAGACATGATATCGCGAACGCAAATGTAAACCATCTCGAACGGGATTCAAGCGCATAGAAAATCATCATCAGGGTGACAATCGTTGCTCCGAAAACCGTCAGCATGCAAGTTCTCCCCCTAACTGCTGAATATTTTACTCCACAGGTCCTTTTTCAGCATATCCCTGTTCGGTGCGTTGGGTTCCGTGCGTTCGTACCCCGCGTTTTGCGTTCCGAATAACGGTGCGGACCATATGCCTCCAAACCGTTTCCCCTTCGATATCGCAGTTCCAATCCATCATCGCCCATCGTGGATCACGTTTCTTCGGGTCAGGTTTGTCCGTAGTACGCGTCCGCGCCGTGTTTGCGCAGGTAATGCTTGTCGAGCAACCGGGGATTCATGGGAGGAAGGGAAGGGTTGAGCTGATAGGAGTAGAGGGCCAACTTGGCCACTTCCTCCAGGACCACTGCGTGGTGAACGGCGTCGTGCGCGTCGCTTCCCCAACAAAACGGCGCGTGGCCGTCGACCAGGACACCGGGTATGGCGGTGGAACTCCGGTTCGTGAAGGTCTCGACAATGACGTTGCCCGTCTCGACTTCATAGGACTGTTCGATCTCATGGTCCGTGAGGGCGCGAGTACAGGGAATCTCTCCGTAAAAATAGTCGGCGTGCGTGGTGCCAAGCGCCGGTATGCTGCAACCCGCCTGCGCCCAGATCGTGGCCCAGGGGGAGTGCGTGTGTACGACGCCGCCGATATGCGGAAAGGCGCGATAGAGCACAAGGTGTGTGGGTGTATCCGAGGATGGGTGCAATCGTCCTTCGACCACCTCGCCGTCGAGATTCAGGACGACGAGATCATCCACCGTCAACCGCTCGTAGGGAACCCCGCTTGGTTTGATGACGCACAACCCTTGTTCGCGGTCTATGCCGCTAACATTCCCCCACGTGAAGGTCACGAGATGGTATTTCGGCAACAGGAGGTTCGCTTCCAGCACACGGTGTTTCAATGCCTCCAGCATCAGATTTTCCACCCTCCCTCAGAGTTCGGCCTGCCCGTCATTTCGAGACGATGGGCTCGGTCCGTCGATCCCTTCGCTTTTGCAGGGATGCTTACCTATCCCCTAGCGGTCGGCTCTGCCTGTGGCGATCGCCGGGGCGCATCCACCTGCGCCTGTTCCACGGCGCGGAGTCGTATTTGTTTCAGATCGTGCATGAGATCGACATGGTCCCGCCCCAGGTACTCATAGAGTGTCCGGTAGATTCCATAGATCGGCTGGTACGCCTGCACCTGGCTCGGATCGGGAAGATAGCGGGCGCTGATGGGCGGGGGCAATTTTGCAATCGCTTCCTCAATGGATGAAAATCCACCGCACGGGCCGCCAGCCGCGACGGCCCCAAACAGTGCGGCGCCACGCGAGGCCATCTCCTTGGTTGCTGGAACGGCAACGGGCAGGTCGCAGATGTCGGCGTACAGTTGCATGAGCAGTGGACTCTTGTGGGACAGACCGCCACAGGCAACGAGTCGTTCGAAGGTTACACCGAATTGTGCGAAATTGTCCAAAATCCTCCTCGTCCCGAAGGCGATCGACTCCAACAACGCGCGGTAGATGTCGGGAGCCTGCGTCGTGAGCGTGAGGCCCACCACAAGACCGCCGAGGTCCGCATCCCCAAGGATGCTGCGATTGCCGTTCCACCAGTCCAGCGCGATCAGCCCCGACTGACCGGGCAGCAGACGCGCTCCTTGCGCCTCCAATTCCTCATAGACGGAACGGCCGTGCCTGCTCGCCTGATCCTGGTAGTGGCGCGGAACGGATTCATGCACAAACCAGGCCAGCATGTCGCCAACTGCCGCCTGTCCGGCTTCGTAACCGTAGTAACCGGGCAGTACGCCGTCTTTCACAACGCCCGTGATTCCCGGAATCAATGCGAGTTGCGGCGTCATGGCCAAGTGGCAGATCGATGTGCCGAGCACCATCACGAACTGGCCGGGCCCTCCGATCCCTGCACCCGGGACCGACGCGTGGGCATCGACATTTCCGACGGCAATGGCTGTACCCGTGGTCAGTTCGAGGAGTTCGGCCCACTCCGGCGTCAGGTAGCCCGCCCGTGTGCCGGCAGGATAAAATTCCTGGCCGAGCAGTCGCTCGGGATCCGTGAACTCCGGGTGTATGGACGTGAACAACGCGGGATTGGGCAGCAGGCCCGTCTCGCCCCGCATGGCCTTGTAGCCGGCGGCGCAGGTGTTTCTCGCCAGGTTGCCGGTCAGTTGCCACACCACCCAGTCCGATGCTTCCACAAAGGCCGCAGACTGATCGTAAACAGCGCGGTCCTCGGCAAAAATCTCAAGGAGTTTGGGGAAGTACCACTCCGAGGAAATGCGTCCCCCATAGTGTGAGAGGAACTCCTCGTGCGTACGAACGGCCTCTTCATTGATGCGGTCAGCCCAAGATTGGGCGGCATGGTGTTTCCAGAGTTTCGGCCAGGCGTGCGGTCTCATGGCCCAAGGATCCATCTTGCATAACGGGGTACCCGTTCCCGTGGTCGGCATCACGGTGCACGAGGTAAAGTCGATGCCAAGCCCGATCACTTCGGCGGCGCTGACGCCGGATTGTCGTAGCGCCGCCGGGACTCCTTGCGTCAGAACCGCCAGGTAGTCGGCGGGGTCCTGCAGCGCGTAGTCGGTTGGGAGTGCGGCGCCGTTGGGAGGGAACACGTGGTCAATGACGCCGCTAGCATACGCTACGGTGACCGTTGCCATTTCTTCCCCAGTCTCCAGATTCAGAATGAGAACGCGGCCACTCTCCGTCCCATAGTCGATGCCGATCGCGTAGGACATGCACATGCCTCGTTTCTCCGGACGATTTTATCCGATGAGAATGTGGCGGCCGATGTCCAGATGGCTTTGGACCGCCGCCACTGCCGCCGCTTCATCTCCGTTCACGATGTTCTCAAAGATGGCCACATGGTCTTCATAGGAGACCCGGATCCGGTCGAGACTCTTTCTCAGCACGGACAAGGCAATCCGATACATGGAGTCGTTTATTTTCATCATGATCTGGACGATTTCCCGATTTCCGTACACCTCGGTCAGCAGTAGGTGGAATGCAAGATCGAGCTGCGTAAAGACCGCGAAATTGGATGCGATGACCGCCTGCTCCTGTTCGTCAAGGTTGCGCCGGAACACTTCTTGCGTCTGCGAAGTCCAACTCCGGCGGCTCAGCTTCTGGATGACGTACATTTCCACGGCGAGGCGGAGGTCGTAGATCTCTACGGACCGTTCCATGGACAGATCGGCCACCGTCATCCCCTTGTCGGGGGTGTACAGGAGCAGATCTTCCGCCTGCAACCGTTCCATCGCGGCGCGAATAGGAGTCCGGCTCATTCCGAGAAGCTCCACGAGGGTTCTCTCGGTCAGCATGGTCCCTGGTTGCAGTTCACCGTTCAGAATCAGTTGTTTGATCAATTCGTACGCTTTGTCCTTCAGGGGAGTTATGGCTGGTGTACCCATCGTGGATCCCTCCAGTGCTTTGGCAGCTTGCCATCTATATCAGTGTTCCAAACCAGGCGCTATAGTGACGGCTTAAAAATGTGATGGACTGCTCGAGACGTTTCCATTCACTCTCCCGTGTGCGTTCCAGCGTGAGCGCAAAAGGAACCCATTGTTCGAGAATAAACGAAACACTCCTGTCTTCGAAGTGCCGAACGACGCTCTTTATGTCCAGCACTCCATCCCCGAGAGCCGTTCCCGTGACAATCACACTCATTTTATCCGATGACCGTTTAATATTGTAGTCCTTCAGATGTACACTGGTGCAATATGGTCGTGCCATTTCTGCGATGTAATCCAGGGTTTCCGGGATTTCAAGCGAGTTGACCGTGTCGACGCAGAGACTGACCCTGGAGCTGGCCACGGCCTTGACCAACTCCACAAGCAGGTGAACAGGATGCAACCCGTGATTCTCGATCATCAGATGGACTTCACTGGATTCGAGAAGGGGCGCCACTCCTTGAATTTGACGCAGTGTTTCGTCGAGTTCGGGTGTTGTGGCCAGGGTGCGGATTCGGTCGGCGCCAAGGGCCCCGCACAGTTCAATGTATGGTTGGATCTGGTCCAGCCGGGTTCCGGTGGTTGCCACCTCCAGTTGAATGCCCCTGTCAGTCGCCATTTGACGAATGAGGGGTGCATTCTGTTCGAGAAATGCATAGGGAACGTTGTCCCCAAAGTGGGCGATCTGAAGGTGGTATCGCTGAGCCAGGTCCAACAGGTCAAGAGCATTCAGGGCGGGCGGTTCTTGTGTCACCCCCGGAATTCCGAAGTTCCATGGCAAGGCGTACGTGCTGATGCCGAGTTTCAACATACTTTTCAATCGTCCCTTTGACGGAATTGGTCACAGATCGACGCGGCTGGCGGTGAAACCTCCATCCACAACAATGTGCGAACACGTTACAAAATCTGCGCCGGGCCCCAGCAGAAAATGGATCACATTCGCCACATCCTCCGGGGCGCCGAGGCGGGCCAGCGGAATTTTGCGCGTGTGTTCCACATGGGCGGCCTGCGGATCGGCGTACGTACCCATCGTCTTGCGGTACATCGGCGTATCAATCGGTCCTGGGAGCACACAATTCACGCGCACGCCAAACGGCGCCAGGTCAAAGCCCAACGCTTTCGTGAATTGCATGACAGCGCCCTTGGAGGCGCAGTAGGCGACGTGATCGGGAGCCACAATGAGTCCCAGGACGGAAGCCACATTCACGATCGAACCCCGTGACTTCTTGAGAGATGGAACCGCATATTTGCACGTCAGAAACATCGATGTGACGTTTACATCCAGTTGCTGACGCCATTGATGCAGGCTCATCGTCTCGATGCCCGCCATCATCTCCACACCGGCGCTGTTGATCAAGCCCCGAACGATCATGCCCTCGTCTTCAAGATCCGCAAACAGACGGGACATGTTCGATTCATCGGTGACGTCGGTCGCGACCGCTTTGACAGTTGTCCGTTTGGACATGCTCTCGCGCGTGCGCCGAAGTCCTTCGCCGTCTCGGTCCACGAGCGTGACATGTTCAGCATGGCGGTCTGCTTGCAATGCGCAGGCGCGGCCGATCCCTGACGCCGCCCCTGTAATGACAAGTGTATCCAATGGCACCCTCTCCCCGCGAATGACTCAGGAGCGTCGGTTTCTTCAGTCGGAATACGTTGCTTGCGGTTTCTTGTGTCCGAGCATGGCGTGAATCTGGTCGCGGATGCTGTCTTCGTCAAATAGAGAAGACCAATTGTTTCGAATGACATGCTCCCGGCCGTAGTCGATGGCGATCTTGGCTGCGTCGGAAAACGGATTGCCCGCCTCGCCGAACACAATCCCGAGCTCAATATTGAGGTGGCCGAACATGAAATCGAGGGCCGCTTCTCGGGGAACGCCGCATCGGACCGCTTCGTCCACGGCGTCTTTGGCTGTGGAGATCAAGGCAGCACCGATGGTTTCCGCCATCGTTGGTTCGAGAACGGCCATCTGGTGCAGCGTCAGTCGGTGGGCCCGGGTCACCGGGGAGTAGAGAATCCGCGCCAGATTCTCTCCGTCCGTGTAATGCGTCTCGTCGCCTTGCACCAGCGCGCATACGATTGCCTGGGGCGAGACGCGACCACCGAAGAAATCCCGACGTTCCACGGGAGTGGCGTCGTAGTTGAATACGGACGGATGGCAGGGATGGGTGACGAACAAAGCCAGGTCCTCCTTTAAAGCAACGCTGCCGATAAACGCCGCGGCAGGGTCAAGAAGCACCAGCATGGAACTCGGTTTCATGAGAGGTACAATTTGGCGCGATACATCGCCGATGACACGATCGGGTACAGCCAGGATCACAATCTCGGATTGCGCGACAACCTGGCCGGCCGCATGGACGGACCGACCGCTCGCCTGCATTCTCTCGACCGCGTCAGGCGCCGCCTCAACATAGAAAGTCTGTTGGCCGTACTTTTCCAGATTGTCGGCGAGACGGGTTCCCATCTTCCCGCCAGCCCCGATGAGGGTAATTTGCATGTATTCGTCTGACTCCCTTCGAAGTGTGGGCCAGTGGGCCCTGCGTTACGTGCGCAATCAACCAACAAACATATTGTATACAAAATGTCTTGACAGGGTCAAGCGTGTTTGATAAATTAGCCTCGACCCGGACCCGCACGAAAACTTGCTTGCCAAATGTAGATCCACGGAGAGGATGGCAGCGATTTCAGATCCAGCGGCGGGGCGTGCAGCTCATGTCGTGTTGATTCAGTGGAGTGGCGGGTCAGTCAGTTTCTCTCGTGATTGAGTGCGGATGGGCGTGTTGGAGGATCGCAACAGGGAAGATGAAAAGGGGGTTCAACCGAATGTCCGAGCGAAAAGACAAGCGACGCCATCGCGGCGCATCGCGACTGCTTCTTAGGTCGGTCATCCTGTCGGGGGCGGTGGCCACACTCTTGGTGGGATCGTCCCAAATGATCGCATCGGCTCACACGGTACACACGGCAGTCCATCGCGCCTCAGCCAAAAAGTTTGTGCTCGGCGTGTCGATGTACACACTTACGAACCCTTACTTTGCGGCTATGGCCAAGAGTTTCCAGCAGAACGGCGCGAAAATCGGGTTGCAGGTACACGTCGCTTCCGCAAATGGTGATCAGGTCACGCAACTGTCCCAAATTCAGACCTTTATCCAGCAGCATGTAAGCGCTGTGGCTATCGCTCCGCAGAACTCGGTGCCCATCGTCACAGCGGTGGAGGCGCTCAACAAGGCGCGCATCCCCGTGTTCTTTATTGACTCGAACGCGGATCCCAAGATTATGGCGCTCGATAAGGCGCACGAGGTGGAAGTTGTCCAATCCAACAATTTCCTTGGAGGAAAGATCATCGGCCAGGAGCTGGTCCGTTCCCTCGGAAGGAAGCCGCAAGCCGTGGTCGGTATCGTCAATTTTCCCGAGGCGCAGTCCTGTCGGTTGCGCGATGCGGGATTCCTCAGCGTAATTCACAAATACCCGGGCATAAAAGTCGTTACCACACTTGACGGGAAAGCCTCGCCGCCCGAGGGTCTGAGTGTGGCGTCAGAGATGATCACGGGACACCCCACCATGAATGTGATTTTCAGCGACAATGGCCCCGATTCACAGGGGATCGTTCAGGCGATCCGCAGTCAGGGAAAGACGGGAAAAGTGTCGCTGTTCGGATTCTCCAGTTCGCGGCAGAACATCCTGTATGTTCAGCAGAACTCGATTTTTAAGGCGGGCGCACAACAAATGCCTGTCGAGGAGGCGAAGATCGAGGTGGCGAATATATGGAAATATCTTCATGGAAAGCATGTTCCGTCGCAGGTTCTCGCTCCGGTACCCGGCGTTACGAAAGCCAATATTCATACCGCATTGGCCAGAAGCTTTGGTTGATTCCAAGTGAATGGGCGGGGGAATGCGGAGTTGATGGCCACATTCCCCCGTTATCCTGCGAGGTGAGGTCAGGTGCAGGTTCTCGCATTGCATGAGTTGGGGAAGTCCTATAACGGGAACAAGGTGCTGCACAATGTAACGACATCTCTGCGGACCGGCGAAGTCCATGCGCTGGTCGGCCATAACGGCGCCGGCAAGTCGACGCTGCTCAAGATCTTATCCGGTGTGGAGTGGCCGGATGAAGGGGAGATCCAGATCTCCGGGAGGAGTGTCCGCTTTCGATCGCCGTACGACGCGCAGGCGGAGGGAATTGCTTGCGTCTATCAGGAATTGCGCGTCATCAATCAGCTAAGCGTGGCAGAGAATCTGTTTCTCGGTACGACGGCCGGCCGCGGGGGTTTGACTCGCAGGACAAGAATTCATCGCGAGGCAAAGGAGATAATCGGTCGATACGGACTCGCCCTGGACCCGGGGGCATCGGTGGCCACGCTGTCGCATGCTGAAAAGCAACTGCTGGAGATCGTCGCCGCGCTTCAAAAACAGAGCACGTTCCTGTTTTTGGACGAGCCGACAACCTCCCTGGAATTTCATCAGGTCGACATGTTGCTGACGACAATCCGGAACATCGTGCGCAACAGCGACACCGGCGTCGTGCTTGTAACGCACAAATTGAATGAAGTATTCGCTGTCGCAGATCGAGTCACCGTTCTTTCCGAGGGGCGCGTCGTCCTCTCCGGAGACACCTCCAGTTTTGAACGCGACCAGATTGTTCGGTCTGTCGTGGGCCATAAAGGAAGTATCTCGACGGAACCTGAGACACCTATCCGCCGGGGTCAACAGGGGGATGCCCACGATCGTTCTCCGGTCATGAGCGTCCGAAATCTTGTGAATTCGCACTTGCGCGGAGTGACCCTGGATGTCTATGCCGGGGAGGTTCTTGGACTCTACGGACTGGTGGGCGCAGGGCGCACAGAATTCCTGCGCACGGTGATGGGCCTGGACAAAATCCTGAGCGGCGAGCTTTGGTTCCTTGGACATCCATTTCACCCTAGACGACCGCAGGATGCGTTGAAACGGGGCATAACCTATGTGACGGAGGATCGGCGGATCGACGGGTTTATTCCCAACATGAACTCGATCCAAAATGCCGCACTCCCCATCTACGCGCGAGAGAGTCGCTTCGGGTTCGTGGCCCGCCGCATGATTCAAGACCTTGCGGCGAAGCAATTCTCTGTCCTGCAGATCCGGGGAGACGTGGAGCGTGCGATGAGGTATCTCAGCGGCGGGAACCAGCAGAAGATCCTGTTTGCGCGTGCGGCATTGCAAAACCCCATGTTGTTACTGCTCGACGAGCCGACCAAGGGGATTGATCTCGGGGTGAAGAGTGAGATTTACGCCATCATCCGTTCCTGGGTCCGTGAACAATCGACTGCGGTCATTGTCGCGTCCACCGAGGAAGAGGAGATCATTCGCATCAGTGATCGCATTGGCGTCTTTGTGGATGGCAGGTGTGCACACATTTTCGCCAACTGCCAGGACGTGACGGCGGCGCATCTGAGGACACTGGCCGTTGGTGGGGAGGATTTCAGGTATGCGACGGTTACCGAATGAACTGGGGATTTTAATTGTACTGATTGTCGTGGGTCTCGTCTTTGCCCTTCTATCCAATCAGTTTTTCACCACAGGAAACCTGTTTACCATGTTGCTCAATGTGACCGTGATCGCCCTTCTCTCATTGGGACAAACATTCGTCTTGCTGACCGGGGGCATCGATCTTTCGGTTGGTTCCGGGATAGCGCTGTCCGGCGTTCTGGCGGCCATGGTTCTACAAAGCAACGGTTCACTCTGGGAAGCTGTGGCGGTTGCGCTCCTCTCGACTCTTGCTCTTGGTCTGGTCAATGGGGCGGTCATTCATTATGTAAAGGTTCCTCCTTTCATCACAACGTTTGCCACGATGAGTGTGACGGCCAGTATTCCGATGATCCTGACACAGGCGAATCCGATCGCCATCGTAAAGCAGGGTTTTTCGCAAATTGGGGGAGGATTTGTTGGCCCGATCCCGGTCCCGGTGCTCATTCTTGGCATACTCGCGATGCTGGCATGGTTGTTTTTAACCCGCACTTCGCTCGGCGTACACATCTACGCCACCGGGGGAAACAGGGACGCAGCGCGATTGGCGGGGGTCAACACGGCGAAAGTGGATTTGTTGGTGTACCTGACCAGCGGATTGATGTCGGGCCTTTGTGGATTGATTGATGCGTCCCGACTGATGTCCGGTTTTCCGACCGCCGGTTCCGGGACGTCGCTGTTCTTTTCCATCGCGGGGGCCGTGGTTGGGGGCGTCAGCCTGTTCGGCGGTGTCGGGTCGATTGTCGGTGCTCTGATAGGGGCCGTTCTCATCGGCACAATTATGGATGGGCTGAATATCATCAATGTGAGCAGCTATTGGCAACCACTGGTCATTGGACTCATCATTCTGATCGCCGTGACGGTGGATACACTTCGTACGTCACAGCGGCTCCGTCTTCCGTCCACGGAAGTTCTCCAGCGATTCTGGAAGAAGGATTCAAAACCAAACCCGGGAACGGGTCAAGGGTGATCACGCGTCTTTGAAAGGCGGAAATGACGGCGTCCGAGACGGTTTGACAACACGTGCTGAACGGGGGTCTTGGATGCGCCGACGGTTCTGCATTCGCTGGGCTTGCGACGAACCTTTGGGGTGCATCAACGGTTTGGACATCGCAAATCCGTAGTGATGTTCCATAGTGATGTTTCTTGACACAGAGACGTGATTACAATACAATCAGGCCATCAGACCAGATGCACATAGATTTATATAGATTTCGGAGTAGTAGATTAACTGCGAGGGAAGGACATGGTGGCTGGGCTGGTCGGTCTGTTATGCAACTTCTCTCTGCCAAGTGAACCGCATCTTACGCGTATTGGTTCTACGGATATGCGACGGGTGTGTTTACATCGCGAAAGATCCGGTGTGCCTTGGACGAGTAGTAGGCAGAGATTCATAACACATTCTGAATGGGGGGAGTTCTCAGCATGACAAAAACGACACGCAGAATTGCGATTGGGTTAGCGGTGTGTTGTCTGGGTGTCAGCTCATTTGCGATTGTTCTTACCCTAAATGCGGCAAGCTCGAAAACACTGTCGAAATACACCATCACCATTCAACTCCCCGGCAATACGGGTTCATTGAATTCTGCTCAAAACCGCGCATTGAAAGCGCTGACGCTCCGATATGAAAAGATGCACCCAAACATTACGGTCGACTGGCAACCCATCGCCGGAAATCCGGGGATTACGCAGATGAACGCAGAACTGATCGCGAGGGCGTCGGCGCACTCGGCAATGGATGTCGTGTTTGAGCAGTACGGTCCCGTCAACTCGGGCTCCTTGCCACAGGGAATCCTGCAGAATCTGAAGCCCTATTTGCTCCAAAAGAGCCCCTATGCGAAGGGATTCAAGACTTGGCTGGCAACCTGGAAATCCTCCACCCTGCCTTACATGAAGGCGCCAAACGGCAACATCGACATTCTGCTCGGGTCCACGGTTGCTACGGAGATACTCTACAACAAGGCGGATTTTGCGAAGGCTGGGATCAAGACTGTACCGGCAACCTTCGCACAGTGGATAGCCGACATGGCCAAACTGAAGAAGATCGGGATCACCCCACTCATGTTCGGTACGGGCGGTCCATGCAATCCATCCTGGTACGAGCGGAAATTTCAGAGTGCCCTGCTTCATTCCCAGATTTCCAAGTTTGATGTGAATCGCCAACAAATCCTTACCGGATTGGACGTGGCGGTCGGCGTCAAGCGCGGGGTCATTTCCATGAAGAATCCCGCATACGCGGAAGGCTGGAAGCTGCTCGGACAGTTGCGACCATATATGGCGCCTGGCCAGTCATCCTACGACGCCTGTTCCGCGCCAACTCAGAGCAGCCCTCCGCTTTCGGAACTGCAACCCTTTGTGCAGAACAAATTTGCCATGGCTTGGATGGGCTCTTGGGATATTCCCGATCTGAACCAACTCGGATTTCGGGGCAAGTTCGGATTTTTCCCCTTTCCGACGATCACGAAGGCAACAACCCCTTATTCATCCAATGTAAACGTAACCGGAACCGTGGGGGGGCCGAACGGAGCAGGGGAATGGTCCGTGACATCACAAGCGGCCGATGCGTCCATGACACCCGCGAAGACAAAGTGGGTCATCAATTTTCTGCAGTGGCTCTACGCTCCGCAGAATGAAGCTTCGTGGATCGCCGACTCCTCAAATAATGCGTACGTTCCTTTGATCAACGGGGCAAAACTGCCTGCCGGATCTGTCCCCGGGTTGTCGGCATTGCTGCCGCAAAAATTCCCGCCGGCGACAGTCGACGCCATAACCAATGCTGCGCTGACTGCCCAGGCCCAAAACCAAGGTCTGCGCTTGATCCAAGCCTATGTGGGCGGCAGTATGACCTACACCGCATTTGCGGAGCAATGGCAGTCCCTGCTGAATCAGGCCGCCCAGCAGTGGGCCCAAGCGAACAAGGTCAATCTCGGTAAATACTAGTGGGTCGTTTCCAAAATTCTGTTTCTGAAGAAGTTCGGAATTCGCAAGTGGATTCCGAAACATGATTTGGATCGGAATTTTGCAAGCCGACCACTAGGGGACATGGGATAACCAAATTAAGGAAGGCGAGTGACAGTAGATAGAGCGTTTGACTGAACCCTCAAACGCTCTATCTGGAATCAGATCGCCTGGTCAGGGGACTTTATCCCATGCCTCCTAGTTCACTGCGCAGGAGGGCGGCGGCTTGACTCACGGACGAAGGACAGCCCCGCTCTTCACGTTGTTCGGGAGGTGCGATACATGAAATGGAAATCACTCGCGAGTGTGGTCTGCTCTGTCCTTCTGCTCGTTCTCACGTACATTCCGTTCGTATTTGTTCTTGCCAATTCCATGAAGACGGGTCAGCAGTATATACAGAATCCATTCTCCATCCTATGGACCTTTCACGCGAACAACTACCTGCAGGCTTGGGCGGGTACGCGTCGCTACCTGCTCAACACGATCATTGTGGCCGCCGCGTCCATCGCCATAGCGATCCCCATCGCAGCGGCGGGGGCGTATGCTTTTGCACAGACCCACTTTCGCGGGAAGCAGATCGTCTTTTATGCCTATCTGGGATTGATTATGATACCTCAGACCCTGACACTGATACCCCTGTTTGTTGAGGTGAAGTCTCTCAATCTGTTTGGAACCTGGTGGGCGTTGATCCTGCCGTATGCAGCGGGTGCGCAGCCGCTCTTGGTCTATCTGTTCCGCGTGTTCTTCGAGGGAATATCAAGCGAGTTGTACGAGAGCGCCCGTCTTGACGGATGCGGGGAGACGGGCGTGCTGTTTCGCATCGTCGCGCCCCTGTCCGT
>JAJZZT010000254.1 GCA_021797415.1 Bacillota bacterium | reverse complement strand
ACGCTCGGGGACATGGGATAAACCCAATTCCGGCAGGCGCGTTACAGTACATTTAGTGTCCGATTAGAGCCTCGGACACTAAATGTGGAACCATTGCGCCTGCAAAGAGGACTTTATCCCATGTCCCGTTGCCCTGCGCGAATCTTACCTGTCCCCTTTTTGAACAGGCTCTGATAGAGGAAATCCCGAACTGCACATTTTGCGCAATATATCCGCATCAAGCCTTGCGTCGTGGCGTCATGTCGCGGTTGTAAGTGAAATAGGCGAGGTAAAACGGTATACTGAAGTAAAACGGTATACTATTGAACGAACTGCCCGCGCATTCCCCCTCCCGGCGCTTCGCGCCTGGAGGGGGGGCCAGGTTCATGCGGGGATGATTCGGAAATCAGAGGTATGCGCGCATAAAGCCGACCATCTATGATATCGCGCGTCTTTCGGACGCCGTCCCGGCCGGCGGTTCATTTCATGCTGGACTCGATGAGAAAGAGGGTGATCGCATGCGGGCGCTCGTCATGCAGGCGGCAAAACAGGCGGTCGTGCGGGAGGTGGAGACCCCGTCCCCGGCGACTGGCGAGGTGTTGATCGAGGTCCGGCGCTGCGGACTCTGCGGAACGGACCTGCACATCTACGCGGGAGATTTTCTGTCGACCTACCCGCTGATCCCGGGACATGAATTTTCTGGAGTGGTGGCCGCCGTGGGGTCGGGCGTGAACCGGGTCCGCGCGGGGGACCGCGTGGCGGTCGATCCGTCGCTGTTCTGCGGGAACTGTGACTATTGTCTGAGCGATCGCGGCAATCATTGCGAGCGATGGGGCGCGATCGGCGACACGGTGAACGGAGCGATGGCGCAATACGTCGCGGTTCCGGAAGCGAATGTATTTCTTCTGCCGGATGATCTGTCGTTTCAGGACGGGGCGTTCGTCGAGCCGGTCGCGTGCGTTGTGCACGGCATAAACCGGCTCCAGTTGCAAGCCGGTCAGAGCGTGCTGCTCTTTGGCGCCGGCAGCATGGGCCAGTTGCTCATCCAGGCGCTCTCTTGCGCCGGGGCGGGAGAGCTTGCCGCCGTCGACGTTTCGCGGGGCAAACTGGATCTGGCCCTGGAAAACGGTGCGACGGCGGCCTACTTTGCCGATGAGGTTCACAGCCGGCTGGCACTGCGCAAACGGCACCGGGGATTCGATGTCGTGGTCGACGTGACCGGGATTCCCACGGTGATTCAAGATGAATTCCAATACCTGGCGCCGCGGGGGACACACCTGCAGTTCGGCGTGGCGCCGCTGCAGTCTGCGGTCACCATCAATCCGTTTGACGTCTACCACAATGACTGGCGCCTGATCGGCTCAATGGCGATCAACCACACTTATCTGGCGGCGCTGGAATGGTTGCGGGCCGGTCGGTTCCGTCTCGCTCCGCTCGTAAGCGCTGTCATCGGACTGGAGGAAGTCCCGCAGTTTTTCGCGGCGGGGAAAAGCGCGGAGGCGATGAAGGTGCAGATCGCCCTGCGGTGAGAGCCTTGTGGCGAGGGGGTGCGCCTGCCGAAATTTGGATTATCACTGCTCCCCAAGAAGCATGTACGATTTCGACGCGCGACTGTCCCCCTAAATCAGCATGAACACGCCGAGCGCCATGACGGCGCCGGAAATTGCCCAAACCATGTACTTGTGCGCTCCTTTCATGCGCCACTCGGCCGGAATCGTCCGCGCTTCCAGCAGTAGCAGGAACCCCAGGACGATCGGCAACAGCAGCGCGTTCAACACTTCAGCGTCAACCGCCAGAGTCACAAGGTTGACGCTGAAGATGACCAGCAGGGCGCTGCCGACGTAAGCTAGGGAATAGATCGCGTAAAATATCCTCGCGTCACGCGGACGGTCATTCAGACTGTGCCTGAGGTGAAGCGCCTCGGCGATTCCCCAGGCGCCGGCGGTGGATACCACCAGCGCCGCGATGAAGCTGGCGCCGAGCATGCCGAAACCAAACAGCGTATCGGCGAGAGACCTGCCCAGCAGCGGTGTCAACGCCAGGGCGATCTGCGGGATGTCGTTGAGCGAGCGGGAGGAACGGGTTTGGCCGATTGTCGCCGCGACCGCAACGACGATGGCAATCATGAGCGCCTGGGACACGATCGCCCCGACCGCCGTATCCAAACGCGCCGAGCGCATCTGCTTCACTGTGAGACGCTTGTCGATCACCGCTCCCTGTTGATAGAAGATCATCCACGGCATGATTACTGCACCAATGTTGGCGGCCAGCAGGAACCTGAATCCCGGCGCGCGCCAGGGCTCCGTCATCAGGCCTTCCGCAAGTTGGTGGAGATTGGGATGGACCAATCCCGCGATTACAAGAAAGAGGAGTTCGAAAAGTCCGATGGCGATCCCCACCCGTTCGAAGCGCCGATAACTGCCGGACAGACCGAGCGCAATCAGCAGGATGGCCGCCGCGCCGACCGACATCCAGTCAGGCACGCCAAACAGTGCCCCAACTCCGGCGACTCCGGTCAGTTCCGTGACCAGGGCGCCAAGGGTGGACAGAAAGAGCGTTCCGACGGACACCGCGGCCCATTTCGCCCCAAAGTATTCCCGGATCAGTTCGCCGTGCCCTTTGCCTGTCAACACGCCGAGGCGGACGGTGATCTCCTGGACGACATACAGCACGGGGATCAGGATCACCAGCGGCAATACCATGCCATAGCCCCACCGGGCGCCGGATTGTGCGGCGGTGATGATGCTGCCGGCGTCTGTGTCCGCCAGCATCACCATCAGCCCCGGACCAGCGACGGCCAGCAGCCAGAACAGCCGCCGCCGCTGCGCGACGTTGCGCGCGGCTTGTGGATCGTTCGCGTCAACGTCCAAGGTGTCTCCTCCCTATGTCAAAACTGTCAAATCTCGATCTGTGGGACGTGTGAACGCGCATGATAATACGCCTGCACCACCCATACCCATGGGCAACTGCGGTATTCGGCCCGCGATGGACGGACGATAAGGGACGGCAACGATCCGAATGCAACGCTTTCGGGTGCAACGATTTCGGGCAAAACGAAACCTGACTAATTTAGTAAACAATGATGCCGGATGAAATTATATGCCCAGTTTTTGCGAGAGTAAATGGTCACAATGTACTGTGTCACAATGTACTGTGTCCATGGTCCATCAAACATCAACGAACGGCGAAGACACCAAGGAGCGCGAGCAGCACCATGACCGCGCAGAGCGCATAGTCCCGCCGGCGAACGGGAACACGTCGATAAAAGGTGCGGTACCTGGAGGAGGCCGCCGCAGCGCCGAAGAGACCACGGGCTTCCATGGCGATGGCAATGCGTTCGCTCATGCGTATGCCCTGACTGAGCAGGGGCAACGCATAGGTGACGGGGCGCAGCAGCGGAGAACCGGTCCTGTTGCCGCGGATTTGCCGCGCCTGTCTCAGTTTGGTCCATTCCGAAGAGAAGAGCGGGACGATGCGCAGTCCGGCCATCATCCCGTACGAAAATTTGGGTTTTATATAGAAGTCCTTGCAAATTCCCACCATGAAGTCGGTGATGTCGATCTGCGCGACA
The DNA here is from genome assembly GCA_021797415.1 of Bacillota bacterium. Next base: position 9,637 of record JAJZZT010000254.1, on the reverse strand, counting down.
AACAGAATGCCGAACAGAACGGAGCCCAGCATGCGGATGGACACGATCAGTCCTTTGCGCACGCCGTATTCGCTCAGGTGATACCAGAGGAAATGAACGGTCGGCGTTCCCGGCGGAGTGGCTGCGTTTGCGACGAATGTCCAGAAATACAGGACATAAAAGACCAGGAAGGGCGACAGCAGTTTCAGGATTCGCCATGGCGTCCAGCGGCCGAGGGTGGTCATCAGGACAAGCGGGATGGAGATTTCCGCGACAGCCTCGGGAATGGTGTCGGCAAAGAGCGAGATCACGGATGATGTGAACATGCCGAGAAAGAGCCAACCCGGATGCATGGATTGGATGGGAGCATGTTCAAAACACGCGCCCGCCCCGCATTTCCGGCTGTTATTTAGCACTGCGCCTTTCCTGTCCGTCTCTTCTGGGACTGGCTCCACAACGGATCTGGCTGCGGATTCATCGATAGAACGCTCGCCGGAGGTGGTGCGGTCCGCGAGCAGATGGGCATCGCACAGGATGTCGTCGCGCTCAAACAGCGCCCCCGGAGTCCCTTGGAAGATCACCCCGCCGTTTGCCACCACGATCACCTGTTGTGCATAACGCCTTACCAGGTCCATGTCGTGCGTCGTCAGGATGACCGTCTTGCCCTGCCGGTGCAATGTCCGCATGCGCTCCATGATCGCCAGTTGTGTCCTGGCGTCCTGGCCCAACGTGGGCTCGTCCAGCAGATAGACTTCGTGTTCTTCGCGCATCATCGCCGCTACGGACAACCGTTTCTTTTGCCCCTGGCTGAGGGCGAAAGGGGAGTGCTGTTCCAGTCCTTCCAGGCCGAATTGCCGAAGTAAATCCAGCACATGCGGGGGGACATTTTGCCCTATGCCGCGATTGGCCAATTCATCTCCGACGCGCTCGTAGATGAATTGAAACTCGGGATTCTGGAATGAATAAGAAATTGCGCGAAAACGCCTGCGCGCCGGCCATTTGTGCAGGGGACGCCGCAAAAAGTCGACCGTGCCCCGGCTTGGCCGTTTCAGACCGGAGAGTACTTGCAGCAGCGACGATTTCCCGCTGCCGTTCGGGCCGACAATCGCCGCAAAGGTCCCTCTGGCCACGTTCAGGGACAGGTCGCTGAGAATCGTTTGCGTACCGTAGGCAATCGCCACCCCTTTTAGTTCATACACCCTGTCTAAAGAGGGCGTTGCAACCGTTTGGGTTGTCCTTGTATGCGAGGATGACGTGTGGTTCTGCGGTGCGGACTGCGCCTGCTGTTCAAGGGTACGCTGACGTTTCGCCGTACGCCCGTTTGTAAGGGTGGCGGACTGTTCGTCGCTAGGGCGTATATCTTCCGGAAAGGTGCCATAGTCGGGGCGCACCAGGCGGTGCGGCCGATGTGTTGCACGGGAGAACGGCGGTTCTTGCCATACGGCGACGACACCCTCCTCTACGAGCCAGGCCCACTCCTTGGCGAGTATCTCATCGGTCGGACCTTCACGGTGGATCCGCCCATGGCGGTCGAAGAGGACGACCCTGTCCATGAGCGGAAGCAGAGCGTCAAACTTGTGTTCAATCACGATCATGGTCCGGCCCGCTTCACGCAGATGGGCAATCTGGTCAAATACCTGGCGTGTCGACAGAGGATCCAGGTGGGCGGTCGGTTCGTCGAACACCAGGAGGTTGGGCTCAAGGGCGAGCACAGACGCGATGGCCAGCTTTTGTTTCATTCCTCCAGAAAAATGAACGGGGTCGGCGTCGAGCGCAACGTCCATTCCCGCCAGCGCCAGCGACCCTTCGATGCGGGATTGCATTTGGGCAGTGGGGACGGCGCGATTTTCGAGCCCGAAAGCCACCTCGTCGGCGACGGTCAGCATGCAAAATTGCGCGTCCGGATCCTGGAATACATACCCCGCCTGTCCGGGGTGCTGTATTCGGTCGTCGTACCATACCTCGCCGCCAACCTCGGCCTCCACGGATCTGGGAATGAGCTGGCCGCACAGCATGGCGAGGGTGCTCTTGCCGCACCCGCTTGGCCCCAGGAAAAGAACGGTTTCTCCCTCGAAAAGGGAGAAATTCACGTCCTGAACAACCGGTTCTGCTTCCTGCTCATAGGTGATGGATACGTGCTGCAACGACAGCAGCGGCGCGTGCGCTGGAGTGACCCCCTGAGCACGGCCGGGCAGTGCATGGCCAGGCATCATCGCTGTGCCCGGCCGGCGCGGCCCAGTGCAAAGTTGCGGACGATACCGGCCCGGTTGAGGGCGTCGCCGATGAGCTTGGGCACGAGTCCGCCCATGACAGCGCCGCTGATCATGGAAAAGAGGAAATATAAAAGAATGATGGATTGGGTATAAGCGGCGCCGCCCTGGAGATACCAGGTCAAACTGGCGCCGACGCCGGCGAGCGCGCCCGACAGGAGCATGGTGCCGAGATGGTAATTGCGCCAGGCGAAAAGAGCGAAAGCCGCTTCGGCGCCGATTCCCTGGGTCAGACCCCATACCAGGTTTTGCAGACCGAACTGGCTGCCGAGCGCCTGTTCGACCATGGCCGCCGCCAGTTCCGCTATGAGCGCGGCGCCAGGGCGGCGGATGATATAAGGAACCAGGCCGGACGCAATGAACCAGAATCCGTTTATGATTCCCTGCGATGGAACCCAGACCGTGTTGACAAATGGGTACAGGACATCCCAGACGCGATAGATTCCTCCGCACACGACGGCCAAAATCACCATGAGGACGATATCACGAAGCTTCCATTTCAATTTTTCCGGTTTCATTGGTTCTGTCTGCAAAAGTTCCGGTTTCATTCGTTCCGGCCTCCCTGACCAGAAATGTTTCCTTGCCCGCCGGATGCCGCGCTTATCCTGACAGCAGGGAGAGGAGGTCCTCCGGCGCGATGTCGCCAAAGTAATTCCGCAAATCCACTGCGCGCAGCGCAGCCTGAAGGTCCTCCGCCCGATAGTGGCAACCGATCAGCTGTTCCTCCACGTCCCGGATTTCTCCGACGCCGAAAAAGTCTCCATAAATCCTGCATTCATCGATGATGCCGTTGCGAACATTGAGGAGAAAGTCGATCAGCCCGATCGGGAAGCGTTTTGATCGCCGCACGTTGAATGCGGGAGACCGCCCATAATTCCAGTCCCAATTGCGGTATCGGCGCTCTGAGATCGCGCGGATCGTCTCCCAGTCCGGCTGGGTCAACCGGTATTCCGGGAGCGGCGACCGCGGGAACAGGTGGGGAAGCAACTGGCGCCGAAATTCCTGGATCGTCATGTCCTGCCGCAGATAGTCGCGGATATTGGCGACGCGGCTTCGCACGGACTTGATCCCTTTTGACTCCATTTTCTCGGCTTTCACGGTCAGGGCGGCGGCCACGTCATCCAGGTTCACGTCAAACATCAATGTTCCATGGCTGAACATGCGGCCGCACGTCGTATATTGCGCATTCCCGGAAATTTTCCGTTCCCCGATCTGGATGTCATTGCGTCCGGTCAGTTCCGCGTTTACACCCAGATGGTGGAGTGCGGCGATCACCGGTTCTGTAAAACGGCGGAAATTGCGAAAACTGTCGCCGTCGCTTCGGGAGATGAAGCTGAAGTTGAGGTTGCCCTGATCATGATAGACGGCTCCTCCGCCCGAAAGGCGGCGAACGACATGGATGCCCCGGGAACGCACATAATCCGGGTCGATTTCTTCGAAGGTGTTCTGATTCCTGCCGATGATGACGGACGGTTCGTTAATGTAAAAAAGCAGATAGGTCTCACCCAGATCCAGGTTCATGACGGCGAATTCTTCAATCGCCAGGTTGAGCGCGGGGTCTTTGACATCCTGGTTGTCGATGAACAGCACCGGTGCACCTCCTGAAACTCGAACTGGCGGGAACTGCCGGAAACTGGCGGGCTTCATTTTAACATGACGGGCGGACTGCGCCGTGATTCTGCGCACACCCGGCATCCGACTGTCCGTCATGTCGCAGCATGTCTCCGGGGAGTGCGGCCAAAGGGTGCGCCAAAAGTGTGCCAAGGGTGTGCCCAACGGGTGTGCCTGAAGAGTATATCCGAAAATGAGATAATGGGCGAGGGAGATGAGCGCATGGACCGGCCGGCGAACCGATCGACGATAACGGATCTATCCGCACTGGATCCTTCTGCACTGGATTCGTCCGCGCCTCCGTCCGGGTTGCGCCATTGGCTGCGCCGGCGCGGTTGGCGCGTGATTGGCGCGGCGCCTATCACCGGAGGATATGCCGCAAGCCTGTTTCAACTCCGGTTGGAGGATGCGGACGGTCTTGTGCGGGATGCCGTCTACAAGCGTTTTGCGAAGGGGCGCGAACAGGAGGCCCTTCTGTATGGCCGCGTCTTTGCAGGGATTCCGGGCTTGGTACCGCAGGTCCTTGGCCATATCAAAGAGGGAGACGAAGCGGGCATCCTCATGGCGTATGTCGGGGAGACGATGAAATCCGCTCTCAAACGGCTCCAGCCTGCCGGGCAGACGCGCCTCCTGACGGATGCCGTACTGTGGCTTGCGGATATGCACATCCAGTTTGAAGCGCGCCTGGCCGGACTGATCGAGCGGGGGCTCATGGGCCGTTATCCGCTGCAGTCGTCCGTGTCCTGGGCCCATTTTTCACTTGATATGCTCAAACTGATGGACTCGGTCGAGGAGAAGCGCATCGCGGCGATGAGCGACTGGTTTTATCCGCGTTATGAGAAATGGTTGCGCGGTCGTCTCACGCTCACCCACGGCGACCCCCATCTGGGAAATATCCTGATTTCCGGTGAAGGGTTTCGTCTGATTGACTGGGAGGCTTCCTGCGCGGCTGTGCCGCAGCGCGATCTTGCCGTGTTTTTGCAGGATGTGCTGGATGAAGGGCAACATGCGGCATTGCGGAAAACGTATCTGGAGCGGCTGCGCAGCGCCGGATGGAACGTGAACCATCCGGAATTCGACCACTCCTTCGAGGCTGTTTTCTTTGACAACACCCTGATGATGCTGGGTTGGGAGATCTACAAATACCGTGAAGGCCATCTGGCTTTTGAAGAGATCTCCGCCATCCTGCGGACCAAGGTTGGCTGGATGGAGAAATCGTTCCTTCGCCTGCACGACTGATCCTGTGTGTGCCCGGTGCGGGAGGCGCCTTCCTTCCTGTCCACTCGGCCACCGGCGCGAAACGGCGCTTTAGTTCATATCCTCACGGTCACCCGGGCATCAGCTGTCGGTCATCCGTTCACGATCTTGCCTCCATTGATTGTGAAGGTGATTGTGAAGGTGATTGAGAAGGTGATTGTGAAGGTGATTGAGAAGGAACTGTCCACTCAGGCAAGACCGCGATGGTTCAAGGACGAGTTTTCTTTCCCCGGATTACGGGAATCAGGCTTTTGCGAATCTCTGTCTGTTGCAGGTACGGTTCAGGAAGTTTGCCGATGACACTCGGCTTTGCATCCGTGGAGATGTGTTGCTTCGGTACATTGCTTTTCTTGATCGCCATGGTCAGGCCCCTCCGATCAGAAGATATGAAACGGTCACAGCCGTCACGGTCGCCACGACGCCGACCACCGAAAGATCAGCCAGGCGGACTTGTTGATTCCGAGAGTCTGATTTTTCCGGATCGCCGCCTGCAATTCGCTGAGCAAAACCTGCTTGGCCATAACTCCGTCGATTGCATAATTGCTCTCGTAATATTGCTGCGGATCGGGGCCGGCCATAAACCGGCCGTACAAGAGACCGAGCAGGCAGACGAGCAGGGTCAGGAAAGCCGGGATCATGGGGATGAGAATGAAGCCGTGCCATCCGGTGCCGAGAGTCAATGCGGCAAATACGGCCGTAAAACCGAGAACGGTGGCCAATTTGCTGTCGATGCTTGCAGAAGAATATAGCTGGGATTTAAGCTGTTCTCTGGCAAGCAGAATCGCAAGATCGGCAACAACTTCCGCGCGTCGCATGACAGGGGACTGGTCGGGTGTACTCTGGTCATCGTCCTGCAACGAGTCCATTGCACCGGATTCCTTATCAGTAACTCCCGGCAAAGCTGAATCAACTCCCGCCGTGCATCAGGGTACTGTTACCCTTGCATTATAAGCACCTTGGCGCAATCCTGTTCTGCAACAGGAAAAAATCCCGCCGCCGGGATGAACGTGGTGACCTCTGTATTTGACGCGGAGGGGATTGTCCAAAATAAGTAGAGCAGAATTCGTAGAGCAGAATTCAGTGAAGACAAAAGTGGCGAAGGCTCCGTTCAGGAGGTGTTTTGTGGTGTCGTTGGCATTTCTTCATGGGTTCTTGTTGGCGTTAGCCTTAATTCTACCGTTTGGGCCGCAAAACACATTCGTCATCAGCCAGGGTACGACTCACCGCCAGTATCGTCTTACGGTGGCCGTTGTGGTTACGGCCGCCATCTCGGATACGCTTCTCATTGGGATGGCGGTTCTTGGGGTGAGCGTGGTGCTGTTGGCGGCGCCCATGCTCAAAGAGGCGCTCACCTTTTTGGGAATCGTATTTCTTGTGTGGATCGGATGGCAATCGTGGCGGACCCCAGTCCATCCGGAGACATCCGACAATGGCTCCATGGCGTATTGGACGCTGCGGCGGCGGATTTTGCACGCGCTTCGCGTCTCCTTGCTGAATCCGCATGCCATTATGGATACGATCGTGGTGATTGGCGGCGGGGCGGCCCTGTATCCCACTCCGGCGGAGAAGTTGGTCTATGCCCTGGCGGCCGTTCTGGTTTCGTGGGTCTGGTTCTTTGCCATTTCTCTCGCCGGTCGCGCATTGGGCCAATTGCGAAATCAAGCAGGCACATTAAAATGGATCAATCGGGTTTCGGCCGGGATTATGTGGACGATCGCCGGTCGGAATCTGGTCCAACTGGGCAACACGCTGTGGAATGCCCAAACTTGACGTCGAGCCGTGGTTCGGTTCGACAGCGGTGTTGTCCTTCATGCTGACCGGTGTTGTCCTTCATGCTGACCGGTGACTGCTCGTGCCGCATGGCGGCGCAGCGTCCGCACGCGGCGTTGGAAATACTCCGTCAAGGCGCCGGATAAGAATGGCTGGAGTGACGCGGGGTTTGATGAGAAAATAGCCGTCGGCCATTTTCATGATAATCTTGTGCCACGCAGGGGCATGGGTTGTTTAGCCGATATCCGATGCTGTTCGCCTGTAGAACCGGAATAGTTCCGCATCGCGGTCGAACTGGCGTGCTTGTTCGACCACGATGCTCCACTGTGTGCCCCTTCGAGAGAAAGTAGAACAAGTAGATGGTGAAGAAGGGCGCTGAACTGCCGTCGGGCGCGGCATGTACGAAGGCGCGGTGCGAAGGCAGGTGCGAAGGCGGGAAGTGCGAAGGCGGGAAGTTGCGCTTTTCGGATACTTCGTGTATAGTGACTTTGCAGCGAATCGTCTGCGACCGGGACAGTAGGCAATCCTGCCGAAGAAGGCAAGTAAGGCCTAGGAAGATATCGCGGCGACGCGAGAGCCTGGGAGGGCTTGTTAGATACCGGGGCCCCTTGGATTCATCCATGGGGCGGCTCACAAGTTCATAGCTTGTGTCGTTCTACCAATCAGCACGCCGAATTCCGGGGGACCGGAAACGGGGGAACCAAGCAATTGGGGTGAATCTGGGTATTTTACCAGTAGGGGATCTCTTAACCCGAACCCGTCAGCTAACCTCGTAGGCAAAAGGAGAGTGATAAGCCATGTTGGTGGCTGCCGCTTTTTCTCGTTCCGTGACCTAGATTTCCCGTCGCGGTTTTTTGCGTTCTCAGGCGCAAAATCCACCAGGGAGAGAGGCAGGTGCAGCCAATGGTCACGGAGGTTCGTCAGGGTGTAAAACACGGTATGGCGCTGGAGACTGTAAGTTCGGAGCACGGCATTGCGCCCGTGATTACGCATGAGATTACGATGTATCTGAGCGCCCTTGGAACCGATGAGGAGCGGATAGCCGATCTGACGGATGCATCCGCACAGGCGATGTTGGGTTTGTACGAGTCTCAGGTGCCGTTTCACCCATATTCCGTGCGGGAAGCAACGCGCGGCGTCATTCACGGGCTTGTGTGCGCGGGGTTGGATGTGTCCTATGTGACGCGACCCGCTGTCAAGGGCATTCGCGAGGCGCTGTTTGCCACTGATTCGCTGAACAAGGAAACGGAGCGCGCGATGTTTTCCGGTGTGCAGGACGCTTTGTACGACCTTGGTCTCGAACACGAAGAGGACGACAGCGCACTGGAACTTCCCGCATTCTATGCAAACGAGATGATGGAGTTTGGTCGGTCGCACATGTGACGGGTGTGCGTGGTAGGTGTGCTTGGTTACAGTGAAGAACGACGGGGGGGCGTCCTAGGTGGCGTCCTCTTGCGCTGTACGGCGACAAAATTTGGGCTATCGTAAGCGTCAAAGTCTCCGCCTGTTCGTAGCAGAGTGTCCGTGCGATGATTCTCTCTGAGCAGATCAAAGAGGAGAATCGCAGTGACACAAGCAGAGTTGTTACAGCTCCGGGAAATCTGGCGGGAGCGGGTGGCCGACTGTGCTAGGGGACTATCCGGAGCAACGTGGGGTACGGTGCATCGTCGCTCGTCGTATGCATCCGAGAGTTCGAGCACGATTCCCCGATTGGTCTTGGAAGCGGGTGCTCCTGTCACGGAGCGGCCGCACATGCCCAACCGCTCGGCCATGCGGCAACAGGCCAGCAATTTCATCGCCGCGGCACAGGGCGAGAAACCCGCTCCCCGCTCCCTGCAAGGTTATCTCGCTTTTTTCAACGACTCAATCGAGACTTCATGTTCACCATACTTCTGGGCGAGTATCTTCAAGTCGGTTCGTGTCAGCTTGACCTCGTCTTCGACGCGGTCCAGTCGCTCTTCGATCCGGTCCATCCGCTCATTCAACCGCTTAAAGCCTTCGTTCATTTCTTGTCTCATATTGTGCACGGCAACCGTTAGGTCATTTACCGTGGCAACGAGAAGTTCAAGCATCTTGTCGGCCATTTCTTGTTCCCCCTTGAATGGGATTGTACCACGCCAGACGTGGCGGGGGAATGAAGAAACCCACGCTCTCCAAAACGTTTAAGAAAACAGCGCCCCGAAAACTATCGTTGCCCAATATATGTGGTCTAATATGAGAAAAACTGTCGCTTAGCTGTCTTGGAGTACGTTTGCGACATGGCCTCCTCGCACTTCTCCACGTCATGTTCAATACAGGACACCGTTAGGTGTCCTGTATTGAATTAAGACATCAATTAGTGTCGGATTCGCAATTGAAGGATCATTGGCATTGGGAGAGAGCGATTTTGGAGGAAAAGGGCCAAGGGCGAGATGTTTATGATGCAGTTGCCGACCCGACTCGGCGTGAATTGCTGCGTCTACTGGCGAATGTGGAAGAGCTGCCGCTCCATGAATGAACAGCTCACTTTCCGATGGAAAGGACGGAGGTTTCGAAGCACTTGGCCATACTTAAAGAGCCTGTTCAAAAAGCACGACTTTAGTTCTGGTGCGCCAGCTTGATTCATCAGGCGAGACCCCACTATTGGTCATTGGAGGGTCGCGAGGTGTGTTGTGGCCTTTCCTTACACAGTTCACTTTACCAGTGGTGGAATGTGGACAGACCTATCCCGTGTCGGAGTTGAATTTTCCTCTTATTGGTTTATATTCAGA
>JAJZZT010000309.1 GCA_021797415.1 Bacillota bacterium | reverse complement strand
ACACGAGCAGCGGCGGAGCTTCATTCGGCGCTTGACCGCAATGCGCATGGACCGGCCGATAAAAAAATGCGTGGCCCTCCCCCTCTTTCACAGGGAACCGGACTGCTTCTGGATGCGACATAAATCCGCTGTCCAGGCGCGCATCCGACGATCGGCGCAGCACTGTGGCCTTGCCGTCGCGCACGACCGTGAGCAGCCGGACCTCTTCCGGTCCCGCGGCAAGTGCGGCCACCACCGCCTGTTCCCCGCCGCCCGCCTTGAGATTGTCCACGTCGGTGAACGGGCTGAATTCAGGAACGCGCTCCAGGCTCACCTCGCCAAGTCGCGCGACACTGCACACCCCGTCCCGCCAAAACGCGCACCACAGTGTTCCCCTGCGGTCAAACCCGTACAGCGACACGCCAAACACCCACTGCGGTGCGCCAAACTCGGCGGCCATGGGCAGAACCGCGGCCACGGCGCCGTCGGGCTGGAAGCGGTAGAGATTCCACCAGCCGCTGCGGTCCGAGACGAAGTGCAGGACGCCTTCAGGCGACCACACCGGTTGCTGCACCGACTCCCCCGTACCGCCGGCGATGCGCCGTGCATTTTCCAACTGTCCGCCATCTCCCACGTCCGCCATCCACAGCTCCGCTTCATCCCACGGCATGTGCGGATGATTCCACGCGATAAAGGCAAACCGCTGTCCGTCCGGGCTGAGACGGGGAGCCGCATAGAAGTCGTGCCCCGCAACCAGAGTCCGCGGCGACGACGTAGTGTCAGCGGCGTCAGCGGCGTCAAGCGAGATTTCGGCCAAAGCAGCGTGCGGCTCGACTCCCGCATCGACGGTTTCCAATACGCACAGCAAGCGGTTTCGCGCTTCATCTATGACAAAGTCGGCATAGCGCCTGTTTCCGGCTGGCGTGAGCGGTTCCGGTGCGCGTCCCGGCAAAATGCGATAGACTCTCTGATCGCTTGCTTCCGAGAAGTAGACCACGCCTTTGGCAGCCGTGAAGGCCCCGCCGCCGTAATCGTGCGCGCGTGTGCGCGCGCTCCACGGCGCCGGCGTGACATCCTCCAGCCCATCGCTGCGCGCGCGCACAATGACCTTGCGTCCACCTTCAGAGGCGCGACTTTCCACAAAATAGACATCGTCGCCGTCCAGCACAAGGTCGCCAAAAGACAGAGAAGATCGCGCAAGATCGGCCGCGCAAAGCGGGGAGGGCCACGATCCGGATGGACGGATGTCTTTCCTCGCCCCGCCAGGACCGCGGACGCGCCCCCGGTCTGCCGTATCCGCTTGGATCCATGCTTCATCCATAGCCATACCGCCTCAGATAGGACATGTTCATGTCATGATCATACCGTATCCAGGCGTCCGTTTGCAGACCGTTCAGATGGAGCGCATCCACTTTTCGGCGGAGACGGCAGCGGCGGGCCGGGGCAAAATCCCCCGGCCCGCCGCTGCCGTCTCCCGCTGCGTATCACAGTTCAATCTGAGGTTTGGTCGTTTCATGCCGCTCCGTCGCCAGAACCGGGCTTGGGGCGTGCGGCGTGCGATGCGGCGGGGCTGACGGAACAGGATCCTCACCGTCGGATGTCTCGCCGTGCACGGCGGCGTCGCCTTTCTCAAGCATGGCATCCGGCATGCGCAGGGGAACCACCAGACTGATCAGCTTGAGGATGATGAACGTCATCACACCGTCGTACACCATGATGACCACCAGGGCGATGAGTTGAACAAAAAATTGGTGCGGATTCCCATATAACCAACCGGTGATCGACGAGTTCGCCGTTCCTTTCACGCCGATGTATTCCACAATGTTTGGATCCGCGAGAATTCCCGTCAAAAGCCCGCCCACAGCGCCCGCGACGGCGTGCGTGTGCACCACGCCGAGCGTATCGTCGACTTTCTTGAAGATGCCGACGCGGCCGAGCTTGTTCATGGTGAACCAGGGTATGACAGCGGAGAGAATCCCGATCACCACGGCGCCAAAGCCGTTCACATAACCGGCGGCGGGCGTGATGGCGACTAGACCGCACACCATGCCGTTGATTGACCCGACGAGCGATGCCTTGCCGGTCGCGAACATGTCGAAAAACATCCACACGATGAGTGCGATCGCAGCCGCAATGTTGGTGTTCAAAACGGCGGTCGACGCATCCGCGTTGGCAAAGTACGGGTCGCCGCCATTGAAACCGTTCCAGCCGAGCCAGAGGATTCCCGCGCCAGCCATCGCCATCAGAAGATTGTTGGGATTAAAATTCTCCCTGTCGGCGAGCAGCCTGGGTCCGACGACCGCCGCTGCCACAAAACCCGATATGCCCGCAGCGACGTGGATGACGTAGCCGCCCGAAAAGTCGACCGCGCCCATCTGCGCCAGCCAGCCGCCACCCCACAGCATGAATGCGTTGACGCTGTAAACCAGGGTGGACCAGATCGGAACGAACAGCATCCACGCCTTGAAATTCATTCTTCCAAGCACGCCGCCGGCCAGGATGACCGGGGTGATCGCCGCAAAGACAAACTGGAAATATACCATTGACGATTCCGGGAAGCGAATGTTGGGCATCAGCCCGTTGAGCAATGGAACTAGCGCCTGGCCCTGTTCAAAGTGCGAATTGAGCACGGGCTGGGGGACGCCGACAATGCCCGACAGAATTCCCTTTCCAAGCGGGAGCGGATTGCCAAATCCCATCCGGAAGCCCCACAGCGACCACACGACAAGCACCATGGCGAATGCGTAAAACGCCATCATGGCGGAGTTGATCGCCCACTTTTTCTTGACGACCCCGCCGTACAGGATCGCCAGGCCGGGCACCGACATCAGGCCGACCAGCGTTGCCGAAGTCAACTGCCACGCCGTATCCCCCGGCTGCAGGTAAGACGGATCAGGTACGTACACACCAATTCCCCCTTTTATGGACAGTTATGCGTGCAGCATCCTGCGCCAGAAGACCATAGGACGCACATTCGCGATGGCGCCGAATGATAAGATGAGTCAGGATATCTTACACATTTGCCGCTTGATTTGATCCAGCAAATGCTAAGTACTCGTCAATCACCTTGTATGTTAGATTATATACGATAAATAGTCATATGCGTCAATAGGGATCAAGTTTAAACAGATAATTATTTTCTTGACGTGATAATATCTCACAAAAGCGAAGGGCCGCCGATCGGAGGGCCCCTTTTGAGGCGATCCAATCGGCGGCCCTTCGTGAAGCTGGCCAACCTCGCGTGAACGACAACCGCCATCCGTGCACAATCTGGAAGCAGATCGCCTGCACAGCGGACTTTATCCCATGTCCCATTGCACTGCGTGGGTCTTGCCCGCCCCCTTTTTGAACAGGATCTTTAACCCATGTCACCCAGTCCATGTTCAACAAGCGCCTGTTTCAATGCTTTGGGACGGTAGCCGACAAAGGTATCCCCATCGATCCGCACCGTCGGAACCGAGTAAATCCCGCGCTCGTGGAGTTCGTCGAAGAACGCCTCATTCTCCGTGACGTTCCGTTCTTCAAACGGCACGCCCCAACTGTCCAGATCGCGCTTGATTTTGGCGCATACGCTGCATCCGCTGCTGGAATAGACGATCACCTGCAAGATATCACCCCGCCTCACTCATCATATCGGCGAAACACGAGCACGTCGTTGTGCCCGCCAAACCCGAACCCGTTTGACAGCGCGACACGGACCGCAAGAGAGCGGGACTCACCGGGGACGTAATCCAAATCACAGTACGGATCTTTTCGCTCCAGGTTTATCGTCGGCGGCACAACGCAGTCTTGCATCGACTTGAGCGTGGCGACCGCTTCCACGCCGCCCGCAGCGCCGAGCAGGTGGCCGATCTGCGATTTGTTGGCGCTGATCGCCAGACGGTGCGCATGGTTTCCGAACAGGCGTTTGATGGCGGCCGTTTCCGAACGGTCGCCGAGATCCGTGCCGGTTGCATGCGCGTTTATATAATCCACGTCCTGCGGCGGGATGCCGGCGTCGTCCAGGGCGGCCGCCATCGCCCGATAGGCTCCCGCTCCCTCAGGATCGGGCGCGGTGAGGTGATACGCGTCGGCCGACATGCCAAATCCCACAAGCTCTGCGTAGACATTTGCGCCGCGCGACAGCGCGTGCGACAATTCCTCCAGCAGGATCACACCCGCGCCCTCCGCCAGAACAAAACCGTCGCGGTCCGCGTCAAACGGGCGGCTGGCCTGCTGCGGCGCATCGTTGCGCGTGGACAGGGCGCGCAGTGCGCCAAATCCCGCGACCGACAGCGGATTGACCGCCGCCTCCGCACCACCGGCGATCATCACGTCCGCCGCGCCGTCGCGGATGATCTCAAATGCTTCGCCGATGGCGTTATTGCCCGTCGCACAGGCCGCCATCGGACATCCGTTCGGCCCGGTCGCACCGGTTATGATCGACACGAGACCGGTGGCGGAGTTGGCCATGAGCATGGGAATGAAAAAGGGACTGACGCGCCGCGCGCCGCGTTCGAGCAGCGACTCATGATTGTCCAGCATGGACTGGATGCCGCCAATACCCGACCCAATCACGACTCCCACGCGGTCCGCCCTTTCCGGCGTGACCGAAAAAGCCGCGTCCCCCATGGCCTCAGCGGTCGCCGCGTAAGCAAACTGCGCAAAGCGGTCAATATGCCGCAATTCCTTGCGCTCAAAGTAGTTTTCCGCAGAGAAGTTTCGCACGATCCCCGCAAACTTTGTGGCGTACTCGGTGGTGTCAAATGTATCGATATAATCAATTCCGGATTTCCCCGCCACGAGATTATCCCAGAATTCCTGTACATGCGAACCAAGTGGCGTGACCGCTCCAACACCTGTCACAACCACGCGCCTGCGTGGCGCAACACGCCCCACCATCGCCGCCTCCTTGCCTGGTGCATCGCTTGGGGGCAGTATTCTCCCCGAATCATCCAAAACAGTATCGAATGCGGACCCGTTTCTTGTCAAGCCGCACGACCAATCCGCGCGCGATCGCTTGGGCCGCTCAGGATGAAGCGGGATCGGCGGGGGATGCGCCGCTTTGCGCCGGACTGACGGTTGGCGCCATCGCGCGGCGCACAGAACTCATCTGCGCCTTTTGCATACGGCTCGCCTGCGTCTTCAGGCCTCCCGAGCTGTAGATCAGGACGAGCGATCCCGCCAGCCAGTACGTCATATTGATCGCCGGAACCTGGTATATATTTTCCACAAAGGCATGCAGCGTAAACGCCAATATGGCGCAAAAAACACTCGCAAAAAGCCACTTCAGGTGTCTGTCGTCCGTCTTGTTCCAGATCTTCCACACGTCGCGCAGATAGACGACGATGAGCGCAAGATACGACAGCAGGCCGATCAAGCCTGTCTCGCCCAGCATGAACGCATAGAAGCCGTCCACATATTGGATGCCAAAATAACGGGAAGCGACCGCGCCTCCATACCGTCCCAATCCCTTTCCGAACAGCGGATTGGAACGCATGCGGTCATACGCGTGCTCCCACTCCGAGACGCGGCCTGTGGCGAACGTCTTTGTCCAGTAGACGGGGGACAGGAACACCTGGAAGCGGGCGCGGACGGAATGGACGAAGACGACCGACAGCAGCGCCAGCACGAGAACGGCCAGTGTCAGGCGTTTGTCGATCATCCACGTGAAAATGACGATGGCGCCGAAGAACGCGAGCCACGCGCCGCGTGTATCGGTAAAAATCAACGTCGCAGCGCAAAAAACGGCGGCTACGGAGTAGAACAGCCGCTGGCCGCGATCCTTTTCATAGAGTGCGACGCCGATCGCCAGAGGCGTCATGAAAGCCATGTAGGAACCAAAGGCGTTTGAACTCCAGAACAGCGAATAGACGCGCGTCCGGACATGCTCGCCGAGATTGACCCAAAAAGATGGGATGGGCGCAGCGATGATATATTCATAGACGCCGTGCAAAGCCATCAGAAAGCCTGTGAACACAATCAATTTCAGCATCGGCACGACGTCTTCCCGCGTGAGCGCGTAAGGCAGCAGCAAGGCGATCAGCATATACATGAAGTCAATCTCATATCCGGCCAGCGCAATAGTGATAAACTGCGTATCCATCACGACATACGCCACGCCGAGCACCGCTATGTACGCGATCATCTTGTGCGTGGGGAAGCGCTCCATACGCTCGCCCGCCATGTGCCGTTTGACGGCCAGAAATATAAGGTAGAGCAGCAGCAGCTTGGCCCATCCCTGGCCGAGCACGCCCCAGGGATGAAGATGGAGGATATAATCCGTAATCGGGTAGGTGCACAATACATACACCGGCCATTTCCATTTCATAGACAACGCTCTCGTCTGTGTTTCCACCATGCTGTCCACGTCTTCACACCAATCTGTTCCGGAATATCCGCCCGCATGCCTTCTATCCCCGGTTGTTTGCGATGCTTCTCCGCCATGGAACAACATGCCAAGGCGCCGGGCGCGTCTGCCCTCTGGCGACGCCGCGGCGGGGAAATGGTATATGCCAGCTTGCACCTCCATTGTACCAGTCCGCGGCGTTTCTTGCATGAGAGTTCGATTACATTTTGCTTTCCGCAGAGCACGCTGCCACGGCCGCGCCGTTTTTTCCTACAGCAGCTTGTCGACCACCGCTTCCGCCGTTTTTTCCACAGCCGCCGCCGCCCGTCCCCGGTCAGCCAGCGCAATCGCGGAAGTCAGCGCGTCAAGGACATACATCTGGGCGATCTTTGTCCCCAGGGCGCCTCCCTGCAGGGGAGTCTCACGCGCGGCGGTCAACAAAGCCACATCGACCAGATGCGTGATCGGCGACCGCGCATGATTGGTGATGCACACGATGAACGGGCAATTCCGGCGCGCGACCGTCAGCGCGTCAATCAGATCCTTTGTGCTGCCCGATGCGGAGATGCCGACGACGACATCCTCAGGACCCGTCAGCGCCGACAGCATGGCGATGACGTGCGGGTCATACTCGCTGTGCGCTGGCACGCCGACCCGCATCAGCCGGTGTTCCAGATCGCGCGCGGTCATCCCGGACGATCCGACGCCAAAAACGTATACGCACCGCGCCTTGAGCATGCGCGCGGCCGCCGTGCGGACACTGTCGACGTGCAGCAGTTTCGCGGTGTCGCGCAACGTCTGCACATCATATGTCGCGATCTTTTCCAGGGCCGTTTCCAGTGAATCGGACAATTCGACCGAGCCGTACGCGGGAGCTTCCGGATGGGCCAAGTGCTGCGCGATGGCGAGCTTGAATTCCTGCAGACCGCGAAACCCGACTTTCCGGCAAAAGCGGATCACCGTGGTCTCGCCCACACCGGCCCGTTCCGACACGTCCGTCACCGTCGCGAACATGAAAAATTCCGGGTCGTGCAACGCAATCTGAGCGACCTTCTGCTCGGTCTTCGTCATACTGCCGAACACCGAGCGGACCATCAGGACCGGATCGGCATCCGTGAGTCGCGATGTTTTCATTCCCATTCCCTGCCCTCCTTTGCGATGATGTCAAGCCACGCCAAGCGGGCGGCGCCCACCACCGCCGCGTCGCTCCCCAGGCGCGCGGGCCTGACACGCACCGAAACAGGCAGTTGCGCCAATTCCGCAAGAAAATCATTCCACCACGAGCCGGCGCTTTCGATCACGCCTCCGCCGATCACGACGCATCCGGGATCATACGCATTGTGCACTGAAAATACAAGGGACGCAAGCGCCCGCAGCCAGTTCGCCATAAGCGCGTCCGCCGCCGCGTTGCCAAAGCGGCGGGTGAACACCTCCGGACCGGAAACGGCTCGCCCCACGGCGCGCGAGTAGTCGTCCGCCAGGTTGCGCACCGAGAGGTACGGTTCGAAACAACCGGCATGGCCACAGGGACACGGACGTTCTCCCGCCCGGTAGAGCAGATGGCCGATCTCCGCAGCGCCGCCCGACGCGCCGTGTACAACCCGGCCGCGCTCGATCAAGCCACCGCCCACTCCTGTCCCTAGCGCGACAAACAGCGCCGATGTGCAGTCCGCCGCCGCGCCGGCCCACGCCTCGCCCACCGCGGCGGCATTGGCGTCATTCTCCACAATGACGGGCAACCCTGTCCGCAACGCGATCCGCGTGCGCAGATTCATTCCTTTCCAATCGCGAAATGTCGCCGTGCTGAAAGAGACCACACCCTCGCGGTCAATCCTGCCCGCGCTGGCCACTCCCACGCCGCGTATCGCGCCTTCAAACGATGCGCGCAACCGCTCCACCACTTCACAGCAGGTTTGGATAACCGCGTCCGGACCAACCGTCGCCGGTGTTTCCATCTGCTCTGCACGGATGACCCGGCCTGTCCCGGAGACGATCCCCGCGCGTGTTTTCGTACCCCCTATGTCAACACCGATCACATGAGTCATTGCGTTTATCACATGCCCCCTAGCCGTCTGTCCTGGCAGTTTGCGCCGTCGACTCCCCGATCACACCCACTGCCGAAGGCGATGGAAGTCCCGCGGCCCGCGGCGTGGCCTCGACAAAGCGGCGCGTGATATCCTGCGGCCGCGTGATGGCGCTGCCCACAACGACCGCAAATGCACCGAGGGCAAAGGCGCGGGCGCACTCCTGCGGCGTGGAGATGCGGCCCTCCGCAATCACGGGGATTGCCAAAGACCTGACCAGTTGCGCGAGAAGATTGAAATCCGGCCCGTCATGCGCCTCATTTTGCCCAGTGTAGCCGGCGAGCGTGGTGGAGACGAGATCGACGCCCGCCTCTGCCGCGAGCTTTCCTTCCTCCTGTGTCGCGATGTCTCCCATCAATCCCACGGAGGGATGGCGCGCGCGAATGGCGTGCAGGAATTCGCCCGTCGTCCGGCCGTCCGGACGCCTCCTCGCCGTCGCGTCCACGGCGACAATGTCGGCCCCTGCCTCGACAACCGCATCCACCTCTTTCATCGTCGGCGTGATGTAGACCGGAGAGTATTCGTACACCTTTTTGTAAATGCCCACCACGGGCAACCGCGTGACCGCCCGGATCGCGCGAATATCATCAGGCCCGTTGGCCCTAATCCCAACCGCCCCGCCGTCTTCCGCCGCCTGCGCCATCTGAGCCATCGTCGGCGCGCCATACAGAGGTTCGCCCGGGAATGCCTGGCATGACACGATGAGTCCGCCGCGCAGCGCCTCATGGGAGTTCCCGCTCATCGCACATCCTCCTTCTCCGTGACCACCGGAACCGCCGTCTGCGCCATGCCTCCCGGATGGTGACACGCCGCAAGGTGGCCCGGCCCCACCTCAAACAGGTCGGGTTCCTCGCTTTCGCAGCGTTCTGAAGCGATCGGGCACAGTGTCCGGTAACGGCACCCGGAAGGCAGGCGATACGGCGACGGCGGTTCGGGTTCCGCCTCGACGGTCGCATGGCGGGTGTCGCCGGATGGCCCGTCGGGGACAAAATCCGGCACGGCGGCGAGCAGCGCCCTGGTGTACGGGTGTGACGGCCGCGAAAAGATTTCATCCGCCGGGCCGAACTCGACGATCCGTCCCAGGTACATGACGGCCACCTGCGCGCAGATCATGCGCACCACGGCCAGATTGTGCGACACAAAAAGGTACGTCAGTGAATACTGGCGTTGCAATTCCACTAGCAGGTGCAGGATCTGCGCCTGGATCGACACGTCAAGGCTCGACACCGCCTCATCCAGGATCAGCAGTTCCGGCTGCAGAGCCAGGGCGCGTGCGATGGCGATCCGCTGCTGCTGGCCGCCGCTGATTTCGTGCGGGAAAGCATAGAACTGCTCCTGCGCGACACCGACCTGCTCCATCAGCGTCATGGCTGCGGTCTGCCGTTCGCGCGCCGCACCGATGCGGTGCAACAGCATCGGTTCGATGATGTTTTGCCCGATCGATTTGTTGGGAAACAGCGACGCGTACGGATTCTGCGATACCGACTGGATGCGCCTGCGCAATGGGCGCAGTTGGCGTTCGCGCAGACCGGTCACATCCCGCCCGGCGTACAGGATGCGTCCGGACGTGGCGGGCATGAGCCGCTGCACGACCTTCGCAACAGTCGATTTGCCGCTCCCGCTCGCTCCGACGATGCCGAGATGCTCTCCGGCGCGAAGGCGAAACGACACATTGTCGATCGCATACATGACGCCCTGGCGGCTGCGAAACCGCTTGCTGATCCCCACCGCCTCCAGCAACGGTGTTTCACTCACTGCGCGGCACCCTCTTTCACTGCGGCGGATGCGACAAAACAGGCAACCTGGTGATCGGCGGCGATATGCTCCAGGGGCGGCCGGGACGCCGTGCACTGCGGTATGCGATCAGGACAGCGGTCGGCAAACAGGCAACCCTCGGGAAGCGGCTTGCGCAGGTTCAGCGGCTGACCGGGAATCGGCGTCGGAATCGTCCCCGCATCGCTGATGCGGGGAGTGCACGCGATCAGCCCCCGCGAATACGGATGGGCGCTCGCCGTCAACAGCTTGTGCGAAGGCACCCGTTCGACCACCGTGCCGCCGTACATGACGACGACCTCGTCGCACGTCTGCGCAGCCACCACCAGGTCGTGCGTCACAAAGATCATCGACATGCCCCGGTCGTCTTTCAATTTGCGCAAAAGGCGCAGAATCTGCGCCTGTACGGTCACGTCAAGCGCCGTCGTGGGTTCGTCGGCGATCAGCAGTTCGGGGTTTGCGATCAGCGCCACGGCGATCATGACGCGCTGCAGCATTCCTCCACTAAATTCAAATGGATACTGAGAGAAACGGACCTCCGGACTGGGGATGCCCACCAGCCGCAGCAGTTCCACGGCGCGCCGCTTCGCCTCCGCCCCCGTCGCCAAACGGTGCAGGAGCAGGGGTTCAATCAGTTGCGAACCGACCTTTTTTGTCGGGTTTAGGTAAGCGTGCGGATCCTGGAACACCATCGCCATCCTGCGTCCGCGCAGGCGGCGCATCCTGCCCTCCGCCATGGCTGTGACATCCTGACCGTCGAGGTGAATCGAACCCGACGGGATCCGCGCGTACTTCGGAAGCAGCCTCATGATCGCCTTGACCGTCACGCTCTTGCCGCTGCCGCTCTCGCCCACGATGCCGAGCGACTTTCCCCGTTCGACCGACAGCGTCACGCGGTTGACCGCGCGCGACACCGCACCGTCGCGTTGAAACTCGACAGCCAGATCTTTGACTTCCAGCAGCGCCGTCATATCGTCACATCCCGTTTCAAAATCTGTGCGCACAAGGCTTCCGCCCCACGGACCGCGCAAGGTAACCGCGCGCGCAAGGTCAGTGCGCACTCTTGCTGTCGAACACATTGCGCAGGCCGTCGCCCAAAAATGTGAAGGCGAGCAGTGTCAGCGCAAACGTCACAGCCGGAAAGATCAGCAGGTAAGGGAAGGAAAACATCCCCTGTTCTCCATTTCTGATCAACGCGCCCCAACTTGGCGTGGGCGGCTGCACGCCCAGTCCGAGCAAACTGAGGGCCGATTCCACCATCATGTTGGCCGGGATGCCGAATGTCACCGTGACGGCGATCGGCCCCAGTGAATTGGGCAGCACGTAACGGGTGAGAATCTGCCACCAGTTCGCGCCCATTCCGCGAGCGGCGGCGATGTAGTCGGATTGCTTGACCACGATCACCTGGCTGCGCACGATGCGCGCCATGGTCACCCAACTGGTGGACGC
Source organism: Bacillota bacterium (assembly GCA_021797415.1). The sequence goes on along the minus strand of JAJZZT010000309.1, from coordinate 1,815 downwards.
GACCGCGATCAGAATCGCCAGCAGGGAGTGGCCGAGCATAACGACCATGATGATGCTAAAAAGCAGGCTGGGAAACCCGTACACCACATCCACGACCCGCATCAGGATCGCGTCCGCGGCGCCTCCGATGTAGCCTGCAATGGCGCCGATAAACAGACCCACGGTCAGTTCGACCGCCTCCGCACCGAACCCGATGACAGAGGCAGTGCGCAGGCTGAACAGCAGGCGGCTTAACATATCCCTGCCCAGTTCATCCGTGCCGAACCAGTGCTGCCACGACGGACCTTGGTAGGTGGCCAGAAAGTTTGACTGGGCGTAAGGATACGGTTCAATCACAGGAGCGAAGATGGCGCACAGAATGAGAAAGACCACAAAGACCCCACCGTAGACCGCCGCCTTGTTATGGCGGAACCGCGCCCACATCAGGGTCGCCATGGTGCGTTTTTTCAGCGCCGGCACCGACATTTTCATTGCCTCCCCACGCCGCACATCACCGTCTTTGATCATGGCTCTCTCACCCGACATCCCCCGTCTCACCCGATATCCCCCGCCCGCCTGATGCGCGGATCGAACAGTCCGTACGTCAGGTCCACCAGCAGGTTCATCAACAGAATGACGGTCGCGTACAGCAGCGCCGAATCCATGATGATCGGGTAATCGCGGACATTCGCCGCATTGACAAAATAATGGCCCAGTCCGGGCAAATTGAACATCTCTTCAATAAATACCGTACCCGTCATCAAGCCCGCCAGTTGCGGTCCGACGACCGTGATCATGGGCAGCAGAGAGTTGCGCAGCGCATGGCGCCACACCGCCCGCGAAAGCGTGCCGCCCTTGGCGATCACTCCCGTCACGTACTCGCTGTGGAGACTGTCGATCAGGCTGTTGCGCAGGTAGCGCGACAGTGCGCCGACCATCGGCAAAGCCAGGGAAAACACCGGGAGAATGTAGTCCTGCCAGTGGGTGTAGCCGATAACGGGAAGAAGATGAAGCGACAGGGCGAACAAAACGATCAGCAGCACGGCCACCAGATAGGAGGGAAGAGAGGTTCCCAGCATGGCAAAGAACATCAGGCCGATATCCATCCAGCCATTCTCGCGCATGGCTGCCGTCACGCCGATCGGAATGGCAATCAGGACGCCTGTCGCGACGGCCATCAGGGCGAGGCGCACCGAGAAGGGGAAGGCCGAATCGATAATGGTCACGGTGCGCGTCCCGGGAAACTCAAACGATGTCCCCATGTGCCAGGAGAGAAATCCGTGGACATAGTACCACCACTGGACGTACCACGGGTCGTTCAGGTGGTAATAATTGATGAGCGCCTCCATCACCTGCGGCGAAACGCTGTAACTGCCCGCCACCGCGTTGACGCCGTTGACCTGAAAATTCGCGTTGAAAAAACTCCCCGGCGCCAGTTTCATCAACCAGAACGTCACAAGAGAAATGCATAGAAAGGCGATGAACATATACGCAAATCGCCTTGCCAAAAAGCGCAGCATCGCCGTCGCCTCCCTGCGGGCCGCGATTGGAGTGGACCTGATCTTGAAAATACTCGTACCAGCCGTCGCCATGCCCTATGCCCTCTGCCCTCTGCCCTCTGCCCTCTGCCCTCTGCCCTCTGCCCTCTGCTAGCCGCCAGTATCCCTTTGCTCCTGCTCGGACACCGCTATCGCTAAACTCGCGACGAGCAAAGGGATACTGGCGGCCCAGCCAACCTGCAGTCTGTCCTATCGCTAAACTCGCGACGAGCAAAGGGATACTTGGCGGCCCAGCCAACCTGCAGTCTGTCCTATCGCTAAACTCGCGACGAGCAAA
>JAJZZT010000338.1 GCA_021797415.1 Bacillota bacterium | reverse complement strand
GGTACAGTCCGAGCAGCCGGCCCAGCATGCGCATCCGCTTCACATGCGGAAACAGTCCGCGCAGGAAGACCGCGCGCAACAACTCGGAACGCCCGGTCTGGGGAGTGTGGGAGGCGAGCACTTCGCGCGTCTGTTCGATCAGGCGCCCGTACCGCACATCGGAGGGACACGCCGGCTCGCAGGCCCGGCAGCCAAGACACAGGTCCATCTGGTCTTTGAATCCCTTATCCGGCTCCAGCGCCCCCTGGACAACCGCTTTCATCAGGGCGATGCGCCCACGCGGCGAAGCCGCCTCAAGGCCCGTCTCGACAAACGTCGGACAGGCGGGCTGACAGAAGCCGCAGCGCATGCAGTTTTCCAGTTCATCCTGATCCAGGGCCAGGCGAAAATGCTCTGCGAGTTCCTGCCTATTTTCACGCCTGTCCCCGCTCACCGCTGCACCACCACCCGCTTGCGCGTCTGGGCGAAGATTTTCCCCGGATTCAAGATGTTTTGCGGATCGAACGCGCGCTTGATGCCCTGCATGATTTCCACTCCCGCCTTCCCGACTTTCCACTCCAGGTAAGGAGCCTTCACAAGTCCCACACCGTGTTCGCCGGTGATCGTACCCCCGAGACTGACGGATGTCGCAAAAATCTCCTCGAACGCCTGTTCCACGCGATGCAGTTCCTCAGTGTCGCGCGCATCGGTCGTGGCGGTCGGATGCAGGTTCCCGTCCCCCGCGTGCCCGAACGTGCTGATCTGCACATTGTATTTGGCGGCGATCCGCTCAATCTCCATCACCATCGCGGCGATCTCGGAACGCGGAACGGTCGCGTCCTCGAGAATGGTCGTGGGCCGCAGACGGGCCAGCGCGGACAGCGCGCTGCGCCGCGCCTCCATCACCTGCGCGCCCTCCTCGGGCGTCGCCGCCACGCGGACGGCGAACGCTCCCTCCGCGCGACAGATGTCCGCAATCGCGCTCAGATCCCGCTGCACTTGGTCCTCGTCGCCATCCTGCTCAATGGCGAGAATCGCCCGCGCATCCACGGGAAGGCCGATCTTCGCGTAATTCTCCACCACGCGCGTCGTCGCCTGGTCCATGAATTCCAGCGTGCACGGGGTTATCCGCGCCGCCACGATGCGCGACACCGTGCGGGCCGCCTCATCCAGGCTGCGGTACATGGCGATCAGCGCGCGCCTGTACGGCACGCGCGGGACCAACTTGACAGTGGCCTCCGTGATGATCGCAAGTGTTCCCGCCGACCCCACGAGCAGCCGCGTCAGATCGTATCCGGCGACATCCTTCACGAGCTTGCCCCCGGTCCGGATCACCTCGCCGTTTGCCAGCACAGCCTCCAACCCAAGCACGTAATCCTTTGTCGTGCCGTACTTTAGGCCGCGCAGTCCTCCGGCGCCAAGCGCGATATTGCCGCCCATGGTGCAGATGATCATGCTGCTCGGATCGGGCGGATAGAACAAGCCCGCCTGCTCGACGCGATTGTGGAACTCCTTCGTGTTGAGTCCCGGCTGGATGGTGGCCGTAAGGTTTTCTTCATCCAGTTCAAGGAGTCGGTTCATGCGGCGCATAGCGACGACAAGCCCGCCGGAAACGGGCACGGTGCCGCCGCACAGATTGCTCCCGGCGCCGCGCGCGACGATGGGAATCGCGTGTTTGGCGCACACGCGCACGATGTTCGCCACATCTTCGGTCGATGAAGGAAAAATCACTCCGTCAGGCAATGACTGCACGACGGGAGTCGCATCATAACTGTAGGACAGCAGACTGGTCGCGTCATCAAGAAAGTGGCGCGGTCCCACGATGGAAACCAGTTCCTCGCGAATCGACGGTTCGAACATGTGCAACGCCCATTCCTGTCGAATAATGATTACAAGTGATCAACCACACATCCACTTTACACAACATCCATTATACTAGAGACATGTGATAATCCAAGCATCCGCAATGAAAATTGAACGTGATCACAAGTTCCTTCATCCAAAAGGAGATGTGCACTTGAAAATTGTCACCGTGTCGAAGGATCTGGTCAGTCCGATGGCGCTTCCGGGGATGGGCCGCAGCGTGGACATCGCCGGGCTTGATCCGAAAGAAGTGATCGAACTGCGCGCCGCCTTCTCCAAAGGACAGCTTTACATTGAATACAGCGAGGAACCCGGCGACCTGAAGAAGGTCATCAACCTATGGGCGAATCCGCACGCTCCCCAGATGACGCTGTTCATCGCCTGACGGGCGCCGTCCGAGCACTCCGAGCGCGCGGTAATCGTCCAGCCCCACCACGCCGTCCAACGTCAGGCCGTGCGCCAGTTCGAAGTACATCAGCGCAAACTGCGTACGGATCTCGAATCTGCCGTTGCACGGCCCGACAGAGTAGCCGGTTTGCCGCAACCGCCGCTGCACCAGCAGCACATCGGCGCCGATGTTGCCGTACTCCAGCCTGCGCAGATGGCGCAGCGGATCGCCCGTGATGATGACCGGTGTCTGACGCGGCACCCAGTCGTACAGTTGTTCCACATCCTGATTGCGCATGCGGACGCAGCCGTTGCTCGCAAACCGGCCGATCGACGCCGGCCGGTTCGTTCCGTGGATCCCGTAGATGCCCCACGGCACATTGAGTCCAAGCCACCGCGTTCCGAATCCCTTCCCCCAGCCACGCTGTTTGTCCACGATCCGCCACGTCCCGACGGGAGTCGCGGTCGCCGGTTTGCCGAGGGCAACCGGAAACAGGCGGAACAGCCGCCCGTCCCGGTACACGCGCATAACCGGGCGCAGCGTGTCGATCCGGATCGTGTAGGACGCCGCACTTGCCGTTTCGGGCGACAACGACAAAGCGGAAAAATAACACGCGAATCCCGCCGCAAGAAGAATGCGCGCCGCGCGCCGTCTCCTGTCCCACCGTCTCCTGTCCCACCGTCGCTTGTCCCACCGTCGCTTGTCCCACCGTCGCTTGTCCCACCGTCGTTTTTTCTTCACCTGGCACCACCTCTTTGAGATGTTGTTCAAACAAGAGATCAGGACTCCCCTTTGAACAGGCTCTTTGAGTATGATTCCCAGATCGGAAAAATGGTCTGAAAGACGCGAAGCCGCTGAACGGTTTTCCAAATGCGCCCCAAAGCCCCGCGCTTCAGCGCTTTGGGTATTAGAGCCGTTCGCCGTGAGACGAATCTTTTGGTATACTCTTCTCGATCAGGCAACCCTTCTATACTGCAAGGAGATTGACCGCAGTGAATCGCCCCAGACTCGGCGTCTACATCCATCCTCTTTGTGAAAGGATTTTCTCCGTGCTGATCCAACCGAAAATACGTGGTTTCATCTGCACCACCGCACACCCCGCGGGCTGCCTGGCTCACGTTTCGGAGCAAATCGACTACGTGGCCAGCCGGCCTCCTTTTCGCGGTCCGAAAAAGGTGCTCGTGATCGGCAGCTCGACCGGATACGGCCTCGCGTCGCGCATCGCGGCCACATTCGGCGCCGGCGCCGATACGATCGGCGTCTGTTTTGAAAAACCCGCTTCCGACAACCGCACCGCCACGGCCGGCTGGTACAACAGCGCGGCGTTCGAGCAGGCGGCGCGCCAGGCCGGACGCATGGCGAAAACCGTGAACGGCGACGCATTTTCCCACGCGGTCAAAGGGCGGGTGATCGACCTGATCCGCGAACATGTCGGACAGGTGGATCTCGTCGTGTACAGCCTGGCCTCGCCGCGCAGGGTCCACCCGGACAGTGGGGAGACGTTCGCCTCCTCAATCAAGCCGATCGGCCGGCCGTACATGAACAAGACGCTGAACTTCCATTCAGGCGAGGTGTCGGAGATCACCGTTCCCGCCGCCACCGAGGATGAGATCCGGCAAACGGTCGCCGTGATGGGCGGCGACGACTGGCGACGCTGGATCGACGCGCTGGAACAGGCGCACGCGCTCGCCCCCGGAGCGCGCACTATCGCCTACTCGTATATCGGTCCGACCGTCACTCATCCCATCTATCGCGAAGGAACGATCGGCCGCGCGAAGGACGACCTGGAACAGACGGCGCGGCAACTCAACGAACGACTGAAGGAAAGCGGCGGCGGAGCGTTCATCTCCGTAAACAAGGCGCTCGTAACGCAGTCCAGTTCTTCGATTCCGGTTGTTCCGCTGTACATCTCTCTGTTGTACAAAGTGATGAAAGAACGCGGACTTCATGAAGGCTGTGCGGAACAGATGTATCGCCTCTTTGCGACGCAACTGTACGCGGAGAATCCCATCGTGCTCGACGACCGCAACCGCATCCGCTTGGACGACTGGGAACTGCGGGACGATGTCCAGCATGAGGTGGCCGCGCTCTGGGAGGCGGCCGCCACGGAAAATATCGAGCAGATCGCGGATCTCACGGGCTATCGCCATGAATTTTTGCGCCTGTTCGGATTTGACATGCCCGGTGTGGATTACGCGCAGGATGTCAACCCTGACATTCTCTTGGGGGATGAGTGATAATCCAAATTTATCCAAGATGACTTTATCACATGTCCCCTTGGCCTGACTGTGTCAGCCGTACCACTCATCCGTGGCGCGGGCGCCAAGCAGCATCATCGCCAGAATGGCGCGGCTTGCCGTCGGCGCGTCTGCGGCCGTGTACAGGACGGTTCGCGGCCCGGCGCGTTCCGTGCCCGGCATCAGCGCAGCCGCCGCGGCGTGAGCCGTGGACACAAACTCCACCTCGCACGCAAACGGCCCGCGCCATATCGGAGCAAAGCGCGGCGCCTCACCGCGTCCCAGCAACTCCACCGCCGTCCTGGCTTCCCGGCGGATGATCTCGCCCGTGACCGGCGCGCTGAGACAGCGCGCCGACCAGCGGCCGATCGCGTACTTGACCACCGCCGCGCGCGCTTGGGGCACGACCTCCACCGCTTCGGCGGCCAGCGCGTCGTCACCCGTCACGAGAAGGACAGGCACGCCGAAATGCCGGGCGACCGCCGCGTTGATACCCAGTTCTCCCGTCGGTTCCCCATTGATGCGCACAGCAAAAATCTCCCGGCCGAGCAGTGTTTCATTCGCCACCCCCCGTCCGTCGCCCACCTGCGTGTGGTAGCCGACAAAAAAGACGCCGTCGCAGCCGGCGACGCCCTCCATCATCGGCAACGATTTGCCGCTCCCGCGCAATAGCTGCGCCCGGGGATCAAGCTCCTCCGGAAGAATGTTCAATTCCGACCAGTGCGCATCGTTTACGAGCACTTCCGTCGCTCCCCCGGCAAACGCGCCGGCCACCGCGGCGTTGACATCCGCCGTCATCATCCGCCTGCCAAACGCCCATTCCCGCCCGTCGGGGTGCATTTCACCCCCATGCACGACACCCGTGACACCTTCTCCGTCCGCGCTGATGTAGATGCGCATGCGCCCACTCCTTCGCTTAGGGACATGAGACAAACCGAATTTCCACAGGTCCCCTCGACAGCCATGAGAGCGGCGCGACTCCGGCATGAAAACGGCGCCGCTTCTCTTTAGGACAGAATGATCTCCTTGCCGCTCGCGGAAGACTGGTAAATCGCATCGAGGATCCGGTTGTTCGTCAGCCCTGTCGCGACCGAGGTGAGCGGCTGATTGCGTTCACGCACGCATTGCAGAAAATGGGCCGTCAGACGCGCCCGGCTGCCCTCGTCCTGTTGCGGCGGCGCGATGTCCGTCTCCGTCGCCTGGTCATCCTGCTCTGTGAAAAGACTGCCGCGCGACAGATGCCATCCAGCGCCGCCTTCCGTGCCGAGCAGGTGAATAAACGGTTGATTGTCGGTCGCCATGTGGACGGCCCAACTGACATCAAGCGTGAGCATTCCGCCGTCTTCCATGCGGATCATGGCCATGGCAAGATCCTCCACATCAAACGTTCCACTCCAGTCCGGCCTGCCCCACGATCCGATGCCGCGCCGCTCTGGACCGAAAGCCGCATAGGTTGCGCCGAACACGGAGACGGGCTTGGGATTGCCCATCAGCCACAGCGACAGATCGAGCAGATGCACGCCGATGTCGATCAGCGGACCGCCGCCGGACTGGCCTTTTTGCGTGAACCACGTGCCCCATCCCGGGATGCCCTTGCGCCGGAACCACCCCGCCTTGACCGCGTATAACCTGCCGAACCGGCCTTGCTCAACCTGTTCGCGCAGCGCCATGGAGAGCCATTCCCAGCGCCACTGGTGACTCACCATCAAAATCCTCCCTGTCTGCCGCTGCGCGTCCGCAATCTGTTCCGCCGCCGCCGCGTCGATGCCCATCGGCTTTTCGAGCAGCACATCCTTGCCCTCCCGCATGGCCAGAACAGCGAGCGAGGCATGCCATTGATTGGGAACGCCGATCACGACGGCGTCCACTGACCGCGACAGAAGCAGCGCCTCCGCACTGTCGTACACCTTGGCAATGCCATGCTCGCCCGCCGCCCGCTCAGCCGCCTCGCGGTATACGTCCGTCACTCCGGCCAGTTGCACACCTTCCGCCTGGGCGAACGCCCTCATATGGACCCGGCCGATCGATCCGGCCCCGATGAACCCCATGCGCACAATCGATTTCACGGTGCATTCTCCTTTAAGTGGTTATTCAAAAAGTGGGCGGAACTCCCCGGCGCATTGCCGCGTCATCGCCAGAAATGCTCCCTCACGTACCCGAAAACGTACGCTCGGGGACATGGGATAAACCCAATTCCGGCAGGCGCGTTACAGTACATTTAGTGTCCGATTAGAGCCTCGGACACTAAATGTGGAACCATTGCGCCTGCAAAGAGGACTTTATCCCATGTCCCCTTGGTCCGCATTTCTGGCTGCTTCCTTGCACTGCGTGGGTCAACCCTGCACACTTTTTGAACACGCTCTTTAATTCAATATCGTTTTCCACACGGATCCATCATACCCACGGATCCATCATAGCGCAGACGGATCCATCATAGCGCAGACGGATGGCATCCACTACGGCCAGCAGATTTTCCCCAGCACGGCGGGATGGCGCGCTCCGGTGGCGCGCGGCAGATTGTTCGGCCGCCGCTGGAAACACTCGTGACCCAGCACCGCAAAGGCGACCGCCTCTTTCGCATCGCCCGCAATGCCGGCGGCGCTCTGCTGCAACACCGCCTGACCGGGCAGGGCGCGCGCCAGTCCCGCCATGATGACCGGGTTGTGCGCGCCGCCGCCCGCCACGAACACCTCTCGCGTCTCGCTCTTTGCCGGCGTCCAGCGAAGAATGGCCTGCGCCATCGTCCGGACCGTGTACTCCGTGGCCGTCGCCGCCAGATCCGCCAGCGGCCAACCCATCGCCTGCGCATCCCGCCACCAGATCTTTGCGCACGGCTCGCCGAACTCCTCGCGCCCCGTCGACTTGGGAGGCCGCCGCGCCAGATAGGGATGCTCCAGCCACCGCCTCAGATAAGCTTCCTGCACGGCGCCCTGCGCCGCGAGCGCGCCATCTTTGTCGTACGCAAGCCGGCCGTCAGTGCCCATGCGCACAAGCGCGTCCACGATCATATTTCCCGGCCCGGTGTCAAACGCCAAGATCGGCTCATGCGACCCGGAAGGGGGGATGTGCGTGATATTGGCGATCCCGCCGATATTGGCGAGAATCCGGTCGTGATCGGGACTTGCGAACAGCAGCGCATCGACAAAGGGCACGAGCGGCGCGCCCTGGCCTCCCGCAGCGATGTCGCGCACACGAAAGTCGGACACGACGGGGCATCCTGTCCGCTCCGCGATGACGGCGGCTTCTCCGATCTGCAGTGTGGAGCGGACCTCCCGACCGCAGACCCGCTGCGCCTCCGGAGAGTGAAAGACCGTCTGGCCGTGCGAACTGATGAGCAGGACATCGCGCAGGTCCACTCCCGCCTCCTGGACAGTCTGCAGCACCGCGTCGGCAAACAGGTCGCCGAGCAGAAAATTCATCTGGCTCACATCCCGCGATGTGCAGACCGCAGGGTCAAACAGGCGGAAGATCGCCTGCTTGACCTCCTCATCATACTGGACCGTCAAAAAATACAGAAGCGCCGCCGTCAACCCCGGCGGCTGTCCGCCGATTCTCACGATGGCCACATCAATCCCATCGACGGACGTTCCGGACATGACGCCGATGCAGAGCTTGTCCCGCTCTTCTCCCGCCGCTTCTCTCACACCACTCATCGCGCCACTCCCCGATCACTCGCGATCACCGCCCGCAGTCCACCGCAACGCGCAGTTTCATCCAACCATATCGAGTCTTATGTCGGTCATATCAGGCTTTTGTGCGGTCCGCACAGGTTCGGATCGTTCTGGCCCTACCTTCTTCGCATTCGAATTGCTCGGCTTTCGAACGGCAGAACTCTTTGGCGCATGGCTTCGCCATCGCCAGAAACGCTCCCTCACGTGCCCCAAAACGTGCGCTCGGGGAGTTCTGCCCACTTTTTGAACAATCTCTTATATTCTCGGCCTGAACGCCGAGGTTTTACGGCGCTTCTTGATAAACCAGGCGCTGGCATCCATTCAGCGCAAGAGGATTGATTCTTGTTCCCTCCATCAACCCCAGCAAAATCATGTAAAACAGCAAGGGGTTCGGCAGAATCTTTCGTCTCTTAATACTCTACAGATTGTGCGTGGATCTGTCAATTTCACCGTTATACAAGCGAAAAAATATTTCAATTCCCCACGTAAAACTGCCAGATATATTTCAGGTTTGGTTGCGAGAATCAGGCGAGGAATCACAGGGGAGCGGAGGAATCACTTTATGGCAAACCAGATGAGCAAGCGCCTGATGGGCGTATGCTCCATCGCGGTGACGGCCGTGTATGCGGCGGGTTACCTTTACACGCTGCCTTCCGTCCAGGCAAACGCCGGCGGCGTCCCGGCGCTTGCATCGGCGGGCGGCAACGCGGCGGCAGGCGCAAATACGGCTCGCGGCGCAGGACAGTCGGGCGCAGGACAGTCGGGCGCAGCCGCGCACACCACGGCGCAAGGCGGCGGCCATTCCAGCGCGGCGGCCGCCGCAAACGCCACAGAAAGCAGTTCCAGCGCCGCGACGACAACAGCGCAGAGCGGCAGCGCAAAGAGCACATCCGGCGGGACTAATGCCACTTCATCCGTCAATGCCAGAAAAAGCAAGGCGGGAAGTCAACCGGTGCACAAAAAACCGGCACGGCACGCGACACTATACAAGGACGGCAGCTACACAGGCGCGGGGAGTAATCCGTACGGTACGCTCGCCGTTTCGCTCACGGTGGCAAACGGCAGGATATCCGCCGTGAAAATCACGCAATACAACATGCACTACCCACAGTCGATCATCGACCCGCAACTGCCCCGGGAGGCCGTGTCCATGCAGACATGGCGCATCTACATCATCACGGGCGCGACGGCCAGCACATACAACTTCGCGGAAGCCGTGTACAACGCGCTGCAAAAGGCAAAAGCGTGAGCGCCTACAGCGCCGGATCGCGCCATCCGCACACGGTCGAGTCGCGTCTCCTGATGGGAACCACGGTCAGCGTCACGCTTGTCGGAAAGGAATCGGAGGCCGCCAGGCGGGCCGCTGTAAAGCGGGCATTTGACGCGATGAACTTCGTCGAACGGATGTGCAGCCGCTTTGATGAAACGAGCGCCCTGCGCGAACTCTGCCGCCACCCCGGCCAACCCGTACGCGTGCCGGTCATCCTGTTCGAGGCGTTGCGCGTCGCGCTCGAACTGAGCGAATTGACCGACGGCGCGTTTGATCCGACCGTCGGCGCCCTGATGGAAAAGCACGGATTCGACCGGCACTACCTCACGGGGGAGCGGACCACAGCGCTTCGGGACAGCCTTGCACGGGCGACCCACACGGAACTTCGGGACAGCCTTGCACAGGCAACCCACCGGGATATCCTGCTCGATGAACAAGAGGGCACGGTGCTGTTGCGCAAACCGCTGCTGCTCGACCTCGGCGCCGTGGCAAAGGGTCTTGCCGTCGACCTCGCCGCGCGCGAACTGGGTGTGTGGCAAGGATTCGCCATCGACGCCGGCGGCGATCTCCGCCTGCACGGCACCGACCCCGCAGGCGATGCGTGGACCGTCGGAATCCGGCATCCGCTCGTCAAACAGGAGGTCATTTGCTGGTTGCAGACGACCGACACCGCCATCTGCACATCGGGCAGTTATGAACGGCGCAGTCCAGTGGCGCCAATGGCGCACCACCTGCTCGATCCGCGCACGGGCCAGTCCGTAACGGGACTGCTCAGTTGCACCGTGGCGACTCCGCTTGCGATTCTCGCCGACGCCGCATCCACAGCCGCGTTTCTTGCGGGGAATCCGGCGCGGGCGATCGCGTTTCTCTCCGGCCTGGAACTGGCCGGACTGTGCATCAGCGACACACTGGATATCACAAAAACCGATGCCATGGAGGAATACATGCAATGAACGGAATGCGTTCGGCACATCCCCCGACAAACAGACTGGCCAGGTTTCTGAAAACGCCCAAAGGCTACATCACAGCCGTTCTGGCAGGGCTCACACTGATCGGCGCGCTGCGCCCGCAGGACCACGCCGGATTGCTGAACGCGGCTGTGGCGGTGATCACCGCCCTCATCCTGGACGGCGCCGTGATGAAATTGCAAAAACGCGCTCTGCGGCTTTCTGGCGGAGGCGTGATCACAGCGCTCATCGTGGCCGACATACTCGGCCACGCCACGTCGTTTCCCGTCATCGCGGCCACCACCGCAGTCGCACTGTCGTCCAAGCACATCCTGCGCGCCGGACGCAAGCCCATCTTCAATCCCGCGGCATTCGGCCTGCTGTTCGCCATCCTCGTATTTACACACACGGGCCAGAGCTGGTGGGGCAGTCTCGCCCTGCTGCCTGTCTGGCTCGTGTCCATCCTGATCGCCGGCGGCCTTCTGGTCACCCTGCGGGTCAATAAATTCCCCCAGGTTGCCTCCTTTCTCGGCGTCTACTTTCTCCTGCTGCTCGCCATGGCCATGCTGCACATCGGCCTCCCGTCGGACACGCCCGGGGACGCGCTGCGACCACCCTTTGTCAATACCGCCCTGTACCTTGCCTTTTTCATGTTGACCGACCCCCCGACATCCCCCGCCCCATATCGCCAGCAGATTCTCTTCGGTGCAATCGCCGCCTCCGTCGGCACAGCCATCTTTGCGACGGCGGGCGGTCTGGCATACCTGCTGGCCGGCCTTCTGACGGCCAATCTAGGGAAGGTGGCCTGGCAACTGGCGGTAAAAGCGCGCGCCGGGGGACCTGGAATCTCACGAATTTCTGCAGGCGATTCTCCACAGTCCTGATCCCATGCCCCCGGCACACGGGATCACGCGAATGTTGAAATCTTGTCACCTCACCTGGCAGGGCGACATCTCCCCGGCCAGTACGCGCAGCACCTCGCGCGCTACCAGCGAACTCGTCCGCCGGTTCGCTTCCGCTGTCAGCCCCGCCACGTGCGGCGTCAGGTACAGCCCTTCGACAGGCGCGATGGAAGTTGGCGGTTCTTCCTCCAGTACGTCGAGCACGGCCGCCTTGACCGACCTGCCGGCGAGCGCGGCAAACAGCGCCGCTTCATCAATCACGCCCCCGCGCGCCGCGTTGATCACCGTCGCGTCAGGGCGCATGCGCCCGATCTCCCGCGCCGCGATCATATGGCGCGTGCGATCGGTGAGAGGGACATGGATGCTGATAAAGTGGGCGTTCGCGCACAGGTCGTCCAGCGGACAAAGCTCGGCCCCCGCGTCGGCCATCGCCAGGTCGTACGGAGCCACGAACGGATCGTACGCCAGCACGCGCATGCCGAACGCCTTTGCGCGCAATGCGACGCGCGTGCCGATTTCTCCCACGCCGACCAATCCGATCGTCTTGCCCTGCAATTCGCTGCCGCCAAACGCTCCGCGGTCCCATCCCCCCTCCAGAACGTGCGCGGTCGCGGCCGCCAACGGACGGGAAACGAGCAGCATGGCGGCAAATACATACTCGACAACCGCCGCAGCGTTCGCGTTTTTCGCCGCGATGACCGGGATACCGCGCGCGCGGGCGGCCGCCAGGTCAATATTGTCCAATCCCACTCCAAGCCGTCCGACCACTTCCAGGTGCGGCGCCTGATCGATCAGATCGCGCGTGACGCGCGTCCGGTTGCGCACGACGAGCACGTGCGCAGCGGCGACAGCATCCGGCAGGCGCCCGTCCGTGCCCATGACCGGATCGTAGAGGACATCCAGGTGTTCACGCAGGACGGCCAAGCCCTCCTCATCCATCATTTCTGTAACAACCGCCCGTTTCATTTTATCTCTCCCTCCCGCCCTGCGGGGAACTCCCACAAGAGCCTGTCATACACGACGTCAGGCAGGACCCGCGCACCGCAAGGAAGCAGGCCGGAAATGCGGACCATGCGCCGACTCACAATTGCAGCGAGATGTATTTGACCTCCTGAAACTCCTCCAGTCCCTGACGACCGCCCTCCCGTCCCAGACCGCTCTTTTTCAGGCCGCCCATCGGAGCGAAAGCGACCGAGGGCAGCGCGTTGTTGAGACCGATGATGCCGCACTCCAGCGCCTCCGGCACGCGAAAGGAGCGCCCCGCGTCGCGCGTGTACACGTAGCCCGCCAGTCCCATCTCCGTATCATTCGCGCGGGCCACAGCTTCGTCCTCCCCATCAAACGCGTGCACAGGAGCGATCGGCCCGAACAGTTCCTCGCGCGCCAGGGCCGTGTGCGCAGGCACGTGTTCGAGAAACAGCGGCGGTGTGTAAAAACCCTCTTCAGGCACGGCGGGCAATGCGACGACCGGGTTCGCGCCCGCCTGTTGCGCCTCGCGCACGATACTGTCCAATTCGCGCCGCCTGGCATCCGAAATGACAGGACCGAGATCGACCTCCGCCCCGGCCAGCGGGTCGCCGACTCTCATCTCCTTCACGCGCCGGGACAAGCGCGACAAAAACTCGTCGTAGACGCCGCGCTGGACGTAGAAGCGGTTGCCCGCGATGCAGGATTGGCCATTGTTGCGAAACTTGGCGATCAACGCGCCTTCCACCGCCTGTTCCACATCCGCGTCGTCAAATACGATAAAAGGGGCGTTCCCGCCGAGTTCCAGCGCCAGCCTCGGCAGTTGCGCGGCGCTCTGGCGCACAAGATCCTGCCCGACCGGCGTGGAGCCGGTGAAACTGACCACGCGCACCGCACTGTGCGCAAGCAGGACAGGCGTTGTGGCGGCCGCTCCGCCGACCACCAGGTTCACGACGCCGGGAGGCGTTCCGGCGTCTGTCAAACAGCGCACGAGTTCCATGACGGACAGCGGCGCACGGGAAGAAGGCCTCGTCACCACCGTACATCCGGCAGCCAAGGCCGGGGCAAGCTTGCGCGCCTGGATGGAAACCGGGAAATTCCATGGGGTGAGCAGCACCGCCACCCCCGCCGGTTGCCGGCGCACCATGTGCCGCCTCCCGGTCACCTCGCCCGGCACAAACTCGCCGTCCGGCCGCCTGATCTCCTCCGCAAACCACTGGAAATACTCGGCGGCAAAGCGCACCTCGCCCACCGCTTCGACCAGCCGCTTTCCCGTCTCGACGGC
>JAJZZT010000502.1 GCA_021797415.1 Bacillota bacterium | reverse complement strand
CGGTACAGATCCCGTTCCATATTGACCTGTTTGTGCAAAACATCCTTCATTGTAGATGTGTAGAACGCAAAATTCCGACCGCCTCTGGCCTTGCTGCGGTACATCGCGATATCCGCATATTTGACGAGTGTCTCCACATCCTCGCCATCTTCCGGATACACGCTGATGCCAATGCTGGGTGTGATATAGAACTTATGTTCGCTAATGATAAACGGCCGTTCCAACTCCAGGACAATCCGTTGCGCCACCTCGGCGACGGTATGCCGCGCATCCTGACACGGAGCGATGACCACAAATTCATCGCCGCCGATGCGGGCGACAAAGTCGCCGGGCCGCACACACTGACGCAGCAAAACCGCCATCCCCGCAAGCAGGATGTCGCCGCTGCTGTGGCCGAGCGTATCGTTCACGCGCTTGAACTGGTCGAGATCGATGAACATCACCGCCAGTTGCCGCTCTTCGTGACACGCCGCCGCGATGGCGACCCGCAACTGTTCATTGAAGTGCAATCGGTTGGGCAGGCCCGTCAATGCGTCGTAATACGCCTGTTGCCTGATATCCAATTGCATTTTCATCGGTTCGGTGATGTCGTGGAACGTGACAACCCAGCCGACAATCCGTCCCAGTCGCTTGATGGGATTTTCGCTCTGCTCAATCAGGAAGACCGTCCCGTCCGCGCGCCGCAGCGCCCGGCTCTGCCCCCGCATCACATCGTGGACGGCCAGATGGAAAAATTCCTGCAGGGATACGGTGTGTTCTTGGAAGACATCCGTGTCGCGCCGGCCGATCACCTCTTTTGCGGCGACTCCGGCCATTTCGGCCGCGGCCCGGTTGCAAAAGGTGATATTGCGCTGCAGATCCACGCCGTAGATGCCCTCTCGCACAGAATTCAGGATCATGTCGTGTTGCTGTGTGAGGTCCTGCAGTTGTTCGACTGTGGCCACGAG
This sequence comes from Bacillota bacterium, assembly GCA_021797415.1. The sequence goes on along the minus strand of JAJZZT010000502.1, from coordinate 12,609 downwards.
GGCGTCGTTCTTTTGCGCCAATTCGTCCGTGCGGGCGTGAATCAGTTGTTCCAGCCGTTCCGTGCGCCACAGATCGGACAGTGTGGCGGCCGTGGCGTTCGCCAGCGACTCGGCGAGTTCCACCTCCGCGTCCGTATAGTTCCTGGCCGTCCCCAGCGTGGGAATGCCGATGATGCCCAGCACCTCGCCCGCGGCGATGAGCGGCAGCACAAAAAGCGAGCGGATGCCGAACTCCCGGCATGCGTCGGCGTTCGGCCGCAGGTCCAGCCGCACATCCGGTATCACCAGCGGCCGCTTCGTCTCAATCACGTGCCGGAACACCGGATCGCGGGAAAAATCCACGCGCACGTGCCCGTGCGTATCGCGCCACTGAGCTTCGCTCCACTCGCTCCCCTCGTTCAGCGCGAGCGGGAAAAACCCGCCCCTTCCGTCCGACAGATGGATGGCCGCATTCGCGTTGTCAATCGCCCGGTCCAGAAAACGAAAACACGTCGCGACCGCTTCCCTCGTCGTCTTGCACAGCGACAGCTCCTTCCCTGCGTCGAGCAGCCACTGCTTTTGCTGAAACAGAGTCGCATGGCGGATGGCCACCGCGGCCATGTTGACATACGCCTCAACCACCTGGATCTCGGCGGGTGTCAGGCACATGGGGTCACCCGAGTTGAATGCGAAAACCAGGCCGAACAGCTCGTCTTCAAACGCGATGGGCAATCCGAGCAGCGACTTGATCGCAAACATCTTCACCGGCAGCGGATCGGGCAGCGCGCTGTATGCGGTATCCGGTATGTACACGCTCTGCCGCGTCTCGATGATCTTTTCCGCCAGTTTGTCCACCTTCGGATCGACAACCATCTCTTCCAGCATGAAGCCGTCCATCTGTTCGGGTTTCCCCACATAACCGCGAAACGAACCGTCGATTTGCGGCAGATAGATCCCGACGGAATTGCATCGCACAAGCTCTTCCGAGATGGCGGCCACCACGTTTTCCAGAATCCCGCGCAGGCTCATCTGGGAATTCACAACGGTGCTGATGCGGGTGAGACGGGAGTAATGGCCGGCGTCGCTGTGCATCGGAACAATCTTCCTCCTCCCATGCGGCCGTCCTTGCATTTATGATGTGCCCAGGGGCAGCCAGTCCAGCACGCGCTGGATCTGGGCGTCCCAGTACCCCCATTCGTGCGCGCCCGGCCCCTCTTCATACGTCAGGGGCAGACCGAGCGCCTCGGCGCTGCGGCGAAACGACTGGTTCTCCCCGTAGAGAAAATCTTCCGTGCCGCAGCTCTGATAAAGCAGCGGCCTGGGACCGTCCGAAGCGGCCAGTTCCTTTGCCAGATGCAGCAGGTCGTTCTCGCCGCCTTGCACGGCGGAGAGATCGCCGCCGAACGTATCCTGGTACTCCGGAGAGGGAGCGCTCGCCCTGCCGGCGATGTCCAGCGCCCCGGACAGACTGGCCGCCGCGGCAAACATGTCGGGCCTGCGCAAGGCCAACTTGAACGCGCCGTATCCGCCCATGGACAACCCCGCCACAAACGTGTCCTCCCGCCTGTCGGACAACGGAAAAAAGGTGCGGGCGATCGCGGGCAGTTCCTCGCTGATGAACGTCCAGTATTTGTACCCGTGCGCCTGATCGGTGTAAAAACTGCGGTGCACGGCGGGCATGACGACAGCCAGTCCGAGCGGCGCCACATACCGTTCGATCGATGTGCGCCGCAACCAGATCGTATGATTGTCGGACATGCCGTGCAACAAAAAGAGAGCCGGATGACGGTCCGCAACCGCCTTCGCTCCAACGCCGATCTCGCCGCGCGCCGGCTGCGGCAGAATCACGTACATCGATGAACTGACACCGATCACTTCGGAAAAAAATTCACAATGAATGAGCGCCATCTTTCCATCTCCCCGAGCACAGCATGCTCATGATTCCCTGTCTGGACAAACCCTGAATGTATTCGCGGGCCGCGTTCCCATTCCCTTTTTCCATGCAGACGGTCCGTATTCCAATGCAGAATTACTGGTATCATGGAGGGGAACCCCAGTCGGACAAAGAGGAGGACCACTCAATGGAATACGTGCGGCTTGGCGCATCGGGCCTGAAAGTCTCCCGGATCAGCCTTGGTTGCTGGACATTCGGCAGCGAGCAGCCACAATACGGAAAGCCGGGCAAGGTACAGGCGGACGATGCGGTGCGCATCATCGAATACGCGCTGTCCGCAGGCGTCAACTTTATCGACAATGCCAATCGTTACACAGGCGGCGAGGCAGAGCAAATCTTGGGCCGCGCCATCAAGGGGCGGCGCCAGGAAGTCGTGATCGCAACCAAAGTGCGCGGGCGCATGGGAGAAGGTCCAAACGATGAGGGCCTGTCCAGAGTGCACATCATGCGCGAGGTGGAGAACAGCCTGCGCCGACTCGGCACGGATTACATCGATCTCTATCAGGCGCACAGCATAGACCCGACCACACCGCTGGAGGAGACCCTGCGCGCGCTGGACGACCTTGTGACACAGGGCAAGGTCCGCTATATCGGCTGTTCCAATTTCCCCGCCTGGGTACTGGCAAAATCGCTATGGATCAGCGACGTGAACCGCTTCGCCAAATTTGTGTCAGTCCAGCCATCCTACAACCTCGTCCGGCGCGATGTGGAGCGCGAGCTCCAGCCACTTTGCGTCGACCAGGGCATCGGCATGATCCTTTACAGTCCGCTCGGCGGCGGGCTGCTCACAGGCAAGTACGGCGACGGCGCGCCCGCAGGCAGCCGCGGCGCCGCCGAACCCCGCCTGCTTGAGCAGCAGAAGCGGTTTGCCGCCGCACTGCAGACACTTCGGACCATCGCGGACGAACAGGGCAAGACACCGGCGCAGGTCGCCCTGAACTGGGTGATCCACCGCCCGGCTGTCTCGTCGGCCATCGTCGGGGCGAGCAGCACCGAACAATTGGAAGAAAACATCGGCGCTGTCGGATGGAAGTTGCCGGAAGAGGACGTCCGCCGTCTCGACGACGCATTCACCTCCTGAGAGGCAGTCCGACAAAGGCTTCACCAAATCCCCGTTTGCATCTTACCTCAACTCGATTCGGACGCGCTTTCTGAGATGTGGTCCGAATCGAGTTTGAGAACTCTGCCGCGCAGGGTTCCGGCTCGCGCTGGGAAACATGGCGCCGCGCCCTGCGCCCGCGCACGCGGTCACAGGGCGAACGTCGCCAGCGTGTCGGTCAGCACAGGGACGATCTGTTTCTTGCGTGAGACGACCCCCGGCAGAAGCGCCCGGTTGTTCACAAGTGACACGCCAAACGCCCGTTCCACCGCGCCCGCCGCCCGCCCGAGCGCCAGCACGACCGAGTCGCCGGCCAGAATGTCGGTCACAACAAACACGAACAAATCGAGGCGCTTGTCGGCGACAAGCCGCCAAAGCGCCGGCTCCACCTCGCTCTGGCGCGACAGCACATCGTTCACATCGATCGCGTTCACCTGCGCGATTTCCACACGGTACTCGCCCATCGGAAATTCTTTCGCATCCAGGGAAAGCAATTGGGCCACTGTTTTGGCGCCAAGATCCGCCCCGGCCTTCAGCATCCGCAAGCCGTATTCCTCTGCGTCCACTTCCGCAATCCCCGCAAGTTCGCGGGCCGCGGTCACATCTTCCGCCGTGCAGGTGGGCGACTTGAACAGCAGCGTGTCGGAAATGATCGCCGACAGCATGAGACCGGCGATTTCACGCCGGACGGCGACGCCCCGCTCCTTGAACAGCTTGTTTATGATCGTCGCCGTGCACCCCACGGGCTCCGCGCGGTAATAGAGCGGGTGGGCCGTCTCGAAATTCGCGATCCGGTGATGGTCGATCACTTCCACAACCCGGACCCGGCCAATGTCCGGCGCGCTCTGCTGCCGTTCATTGTGGTCGACGAGGATCACCTCGCCTGCCTCGTCCGCCGCCGCGGCGATAAGAAGCGGTTCTCCAACCTGGAAATACCGCAGCACAAACGCGGTTTCCGCGTTGATGTCCCCCAGGCGCGCGGCTTTTGCGGCGGTTCCCGACAGCGTCTTCAACTCCGCATAAGCGACGGCGGAGCAGATCGAATCCGTATCCGGATTTCTGTGACCAAAAATCAGCGTGGTTTGCATGGTAATCCTCCCCGTAATCACATCTACCGGATTATACCCAAGCAAAGCCGCCCGCGACAATGTCCCGGTCATGCGACCGCCATGCGCCGGTCACCGGCCCATGCGCCGCAGCACTGCGCATATCCATCATGATCCAGCCCCGCGCCTTCCTGTGCCAGGCAGAGGGCTTTGTCACATTTCGACCGGCGTCAGAGATTCCGGCGGCCAAACGACCGCGCCGCCAGACACAACACGGCAACCAGATAAAGAATAGCATACAGGACGAACATTCGGCCCGGCGGGGTCGATACGCCGAAGGGACCGAGCAGGGTGCCAAGCGTGTGCAACACGGGCGTGCCCGGTCCCAGGATCTCATACAGCGCCCGCCGGTAGAGTCCGTCAGACGGGAACACGAGACTGAGCGCCGTATTGACGTTGTCCAGCGTTTGGACGACGGTTCCGGGCGACGACGAAGTGGCGCCAAACGCAAGGCTGCCCATCGCAAGCTGGTCCGCCGAGCCCATGAGAAAGGCGATGCCGAACAGAATCGACACGGCGATGCCGTTGGCGATGGACGAAAACCACACCGATCCCAGCAGGGTGACGGCCGCCACCGTCCACGCCTCCAGGATGAACACCGCCCCGGCCAGAAGCAGGCGCGGCGTCCACACATGCACGGTGGGAAACGTGAAATGGACGATGAGCGCCACGCCGGCCACCATTACGGCCACATAGACAGCCTGGACGATCGCAAAACCGGCCCACTTGCCGATCAGGAAGCCGGCGCGGCGCAGCGGCCGGGGAAGGATCGCCGCAAGCAATCCGGATTCGGCGTCGCCGGAGATCGCCCCCGCCAGTGAAAATATGGAGAAAAACGCAATCATAAAATAGATGAAAAATAGCCCGAGAAAGAAGGTCGTCATGCCGGACTCATAATTTTGCAGCAGCAACTGCCCTCCGGACAGCAAGGTGCCGCCGACCGCACTCGCTGCGTAACTGTGCGCCAGAAACCAGAACAGCACCAAAAATGCGGCCGTCATGATGAGGGTCAGCAGCAACAGCCGTCTGCGCAGTGTCTCAAGAATGGTCAGTCGCACGATCGTCCACACGTTCCTTCCCCCCCTTTCTCAGACTCGCGACGAACCACTCTTCCAGCGATTGGCGGGCCTCCTCCACCTCGAACACGTCCGCCCCGCCGTCTAGCAGCAGTCGGTGGATGCGCGGCAGTTCCTCGCGCGCCGCAGTGACCAGCAGGTGTCCCGTCCCATCTGCCAGTCCGTCCGTCTCCACAGGCCACGCGGCCGCGAGCGCCTCCAGGGCGTCCGCCGTGAGCGCGCTCACGGTGATCCGGTAGCGTCCGCCGCCGCGCGTGATCTCCTGCAGGCTTCCCGTATAGATCACCCGGCCCTTGCGCAACAGGGCGATCCGGTCGCAGACGCCCTCCATATCGGAGAGCAGATGGCTGTTGAGAAAGACCGTCCTGCCCCCCGCGCGCAGCTTGCGCAGCAGTTCGCCCACATCGTGCCGGCCGACCGGATCCATGGCCGATGTCGGTTCGTCGAGCACGAGCAGGTCCGGCTCGCCGACAAGGGCGGCCGCCAGTCCGAGACGCTGCTGCATCCCTTTGCTGAACCCGTGCACCCGGTCGCGCGCCCGCGCTTCCAAACCCACCTCGCACAGCACCCGTTCGGTATGCAGTCGCCGTTTCGCGCGCGGCAGTCCGAGCAGCCGGGCGTGCAGATCGACGACCTCCTGCGCCGTCAGCCAGGGCTGGTAGCGGAACAGTTCCGGCAGGTAGCCAATGCGGCGGCGGTTTTTCACCTCTGTGACAGGCCGTCCAAACACGAAAATCGACCCTTCGGTGGGCCGCACCAGTCCAAGGACCATTTTGACAAACGTACTCTTGCCGGCGCCGTTCGGCCCCAGCAGGCCAAAGATTTCCCCGGGACGGACAAGCATGTTCACTCCGGCGCAGGCGGTCTGGCGGCGATAGCGCCTGACCACGTCGAGCGCGCGCAGCGCCGGCACGGCGGCAGACTCTGCGGCCTCCGCCGCAGAGTCTGCACCGCGTTCTCCCCACGCGGTCAAAACGGATCCTGGGGTTGTCAACCGAACAACTCCTTTGCATGCTGCAAAAATTGGGCTGCGGACAGGGTCCCTGTATAGGTCTGGCTGAAGGACGCGATGACCTGCCCGTTGTCCCACACCAGCGTATAGTTGCTGTCTAGCTGGTAGGTCTGCGCGATCAACTCGGCATGATGGCCGAGAAAAGACACATTCTGCGTGACGGCTCCCTGCACCGGCACGATGACCGTATTCTGCCAGTTGGCCGTGCCTGCCAACGCCTGCTCGATGGGCTGAGGCAAAAACGGCAGCGCCTGCAGCGCCTGGCGCGCCTGGGACAGACCGGCGCCGCTCGGGATCGACACGCTCGGCAGGCCGGACTCCTGCAGTACATAACCGGTCATCTGCCGACCGCTTGTCATGGAGGTGATATCCACGCTGCTGGGGGTATTGACCGTGATGGGGGTCGTGTTCAGTGAAGCGGGAAACAGGTGCGTACCGCCGAAGCTCTGCACAAGCGCGTTGAGATTGGCCACATTCAGCCGGAACACGTACTGGGCAGGTTGAAGCGTCTGCACATTAACCTGCTTGCCGACGCCGAGCGACTTCGGCCACAGATCGGGCAACCCGGCCTGCGCGGCGTATCCGCTCACGGTCCCCTGCCGCCAGACCATCGGTTTCACCGTGTCGACGCTAAAATAGTGTTTCAGCGAGACTTTCCCCTGCTGCGTGAGGGCATTTTGCAGATTCGCCATTTCACTTTGGGTCACCTGCACCGCATTGATGTGCGACGCGCGAAACACGTGCAGGAAGTCCGCCCACACATGCGGCCCTGGCGCGATCACCGCCGCCGCCGCCACAATCACGGCGGCGCCCGACCCGAACACCTTCAGCCGCCATGCCGCCGTCCGTCCCGTCCTCCGGCGCCGTCTCTGCCGTACGCCCTGTCGCAAAGCGTCTGTCTCTCGCTCCGATTCCGGCACCACAGACAGACGCTGTTCCCCCCAGGAGAACAGGTCCGCCACCTGTGCGATCCGGGCGGCGCACACGCCGCAGTTCTCCGCATGCCGCGCCATGACACTGCGCTCGTCCGCTTTGACCTCGTCGTCAAGAAAGGCGAGCCAATCCGCCTCCTCATAACAGGTTCCGCTCATCGTCTTCACCCTTCTCCTGTTTTTACTTCCGCAGGACCGTCAACTTTGCGGCTGAAACGCTATATCCGAAGCCACATCCTCGCTGCGTTAGCCGCTGCGGCAGCTTCAGCTTTGGGCAGAAACGCTATATCCGGAGCCATTGCGCCTGCTCCGCAGACTTTGCCTCACGCCTCCCGGCGATCCCGTCCGATTGCGGCGCCGGGTGTGCCGACTCCTTCTCTTCCTGCGCATCAAGATTCCGGCGCCATTTTTTCATCGCACGCAACAGCAGGACGCCGACCGCAGCCGTTTCCACATCCAAAGCCTTGCCGATTTCCCGGTAGGAATAACCGGAATGGCGCATGAGCAGCGCTTTGCGGTCGCGTTCCGGAAGTTGCGCCAACGCCCGCCTGATGCGCTCAATCTCATCCGCGCGAAACATCTCCGCCTCGGCCGACGGTTGCGCGACGCCGGAGCTGGCACGGTGCGCCTCCGCCTCTTTGTCAAAGCCGTTTTTGCGCCGCCGCAGCACATCCAGACAGCGCCTGCGCACCACCACCCGCAACCAGGCCATGATGCGGTCCTCATCGTCGGGAGGACGATCCAGCAGTGTGACAAACGCCTCCTGCACCAGATCCTCGGCCTCAGCAGGGTCGCCCACGATACTCTTGGCGTACTGTGAAAGTCTCGCAAACTCTGTGCCGTACAGGCGCCGGACGGCCGACCGGGCGGAAGGGTCCGCGGGCGTTTCACCCCGTTCCCCCATGCTCTCACCTCTCTCCACCCCTATAACGAACGACAGGCAGTTTTTGTTACCGCCAAACTCCCGCATCCTGCCTCGTGCCTTTTTGGACAACCTCTTTGGGTTCTCCAAAATCAGGTCGGCCGGCAGATCAACAAAGGGAGCACTCCTTTATCACACGCCCCTTTATCACACGCCCCTTTATCACACGCCCCTTTATCACACGCCCCTTTATCACACGCCTCTTTATCATAATGGAATCGGACCGCCTGTTCAGCAGACTTTATCCCATGTCCCCGAGGCGCACGACAAAAAGCGGGGAAGAAAGATTCCCTTCCCCGCCGATTGGATACGCGCAGCACGGTTTGACGTTACAGGGCGACCGCCTGGACCTTACCGCAAGGAATGTAGACAATCTGGCCGGTGCTGGTCAGGCGAAATACGGCAGTGCCGCCGGCGATGCCGAGGAATACGGCCGGAACGCCGGTTGGGCTCGTGACACCGACATTGTCGAACCACACTCTCACCGCAACGCCGGGAGAAAGGTGGTACAACAGAGCCGGGCAACTGCCTGCACACATCCTGGGTTCACCTCCATTGGATTGAAATGAAACACGATGCGCGAGCCGACCGCCGCGGCCAATTTCCACAGCCAGAGTTCTTGCGATCGGCTCAATGTCAATGTATGCAGCGCGCATCCGGCGAGACAGGCTAATCAACCGCGCGATCCGTTGATTTTTTGTCCGCTACGCCGCTACCGTCCAATCAACTCAGATGAATGGACCGCTTCTTTTTCGTTTCACGGCGTGTAACCAAATGCGTTCGGGCACCGTCTGATTCTGTGTTCGGACAGCGTTCGGGCACCGTCTGATTCTGTGCATTGAAACGGATAGGAGATCTGCGCGCCGAAAAGGAGAATGCCCACATGGAAAAACATCGTTGGATCGCGTTTGGCGCCATCGCCATGATGACTCTGCTCGCATTGTGGATCACGATACCGAACACCCTACCCGACATGACGGCACCGAACCGCGCCGATGCACACCTCGACCCGGCAGCGCGGCCGGACTGGAGCGCCGCCCTCAAACACGCGATCACAAGCCGCTTCGCAACTCCCCCGGCGCCTTCCAGCGCCGCGGCGCCGGGAGACGCGGTCAGCGTACACTTTGTCACCAAGGATACCGGTTATCTGGCGACTTCAGACGGACGGATCCTGCGCAGCGCAGACGGGGGTCAAACATGGCATGAAGTGTTTCGCAGGCAGAGAGCGGCGTGGCAGTGGATGCGGTGGCGAGGACCGTTCGGTGTGGCCGCTGCGCAGTCCGGACCCTCTGACTCCGGCCAGTACGCCGTTACACTGGCCATCACAACAAATGCGGGAGCGACATGGCGCACGGTGAATTCGAAGCTGTCTCTCGGCTTGCGCTCGGCGATCGGGCAGATTCAGGCGTATCCGGCCAACGCGTCGACATTCTGGCTCCTGACGACACCACAGGCCGCATCCATGGACTGGTACTCTCCGGTCCTGCTGTCCACCGATGGCGGCGCCCACTATCATACCGTCACGCTTCCGCACGGCTTCTACGCGACGGGAGGTATCGTGACGCGCGGTGCTGCGACGTGGTTGACGGTTGCGCAAACGAACGGACCCGAGAATGCCGTCATCATGACGGCCGATAACGGCCGCTCATGGCAGACGGTATGGACCGAACGAACCGCGCCGATCTACACGTTATTGTGGAAAGGGGCGAACCAGCTCTACATCGCGGGGGGCAATATCGTCAAGTACCAGCAACAACCCGCTGAAGTCGTCTGGTCCATGCGGCTTCAGACGCGGACCTCCGTGCCGAGGACCGTTCGGCGCCTCACCTGGATCCGCGGACGACTGTCGGGCGGCGCGTGGCAGCCGATCGTAGCCCTGAAATCGGGTCCAGGCGGGACCTTGGACGCACTCTGCGGCGGCAACAGCATGGGCGCCAATCTTCCCGCACCGGGACCGCTGTTGAAGATCGGTGCGAACGGGGCGTTGGCCGGACAACTGCCTGTACAAAGCGGGACCTCTCTGGCGGTGATTGGAAACCGCATGTGGCTGACCGGAGGAAGCGGACAGGGAATCGGCCTGATGCGCAGCACCGATGGCGGGAAGACGTGGCGGAGCAGCATTTCGCCGCGGGATGTGCAGGTGTGGGGAGTCCAGTTCGTTTCACGGAAGACGGGTTTTGCGCAAACGCAGATGGGGCAATACGTAACCACAGACGGAGGGCGAACGTGGCGGCCGCTCCAAGTGAACGCCCCTGTACCGGTCGATGGATCCATGCAATGGGTGTCCGCCACACAGGCGGATGTACAGACTGCGAACGGAATTCTCCGGTCATCCGACGCGGGCCGCACCTGGCAGAATACTCGCATGCCGGCGCACACACCTCAGATGTACGCGACAGCGGCTCTGCCCGGCGGCTTTTTCGCCATCGCCTACGGCGCCGCACCCAACTACTCAATCGCAAATTTCGCCGTCACGCCGGACGCCGGCGTGCACTGGAAGATATTCAGGAACGCCTTCGGGCAGGACAACGTAACCGATCTCACATTTGCAACTCCCGCGCTGGGCGCGGCCTACGTGCAGGGGACGGGCGGATTGGGCGCGCACAACCGCATCCTGCTGACCGCCGTTGGCGGCGCTCATTGGTCGGCGCTCCCGACCGCGCCGCTGCAGTCTGTGATGTGGCCGCTGTCCATGACCGCCCAGGGCGGGCTCTTCTTCCCCGCCAACGATGGCCCGACATCCTCGCCTTCCGGACACTCACTGCCGACATACGTAATCGCCTACCGTGCGCCGGCCGGTCAGGCGACAGTCTACCATCTGGGGCTTCATCAACCGACAGCGCTTGACTTTGTCACCCGCGACGACGGGTGGTTCGCCAGTGGTTCGGCCCTCTACCACACGGTGGACGGCGGACGCACGTGGGTGCGGGTGTGGGTCTGACGGCGCAACGGATGGAGCACAAACGGCGAGGGATAACTATTTCGATCGTTTTGGAAAACAAATACGTCATCATTGACCCCTTCTGCATAGGAATCCAGAATTTGTGTCAGTTTCTTACTTCGGGTGATGTGTAGAACGTTTTATCCGTCAATACTGAAAATGGCTGCCTGCAGCATCGGAAGTTTGCCGGGCGCCGTGGGACGTGGACAAGAGTTATGAACAGATGATTGCCGGCGTCCTCGCCAACATGACTTCCGGTCGCTGAATCCGGCTGAAAATTACCTGCCCGGCAAGCCATCGTCCCATTACTGGTTTGGCACGCGAAGCCGGCCAAACCATAGGCATGGGACGCGGCAAATCCGGGAGGAATACCTCCCGGATTTGCCGGAACCCCCGTTATTGGTACGGATTGGCGTAGTGGTTCTGTGCGATCACCTGCGTTGCCCAGCTCTGGTTATTCTGGTCCACCTTGGCCGCCGCCGCAGCAAAGGACATTTGATTCAAGGCGAAGTATTGCCAATAACTCTTGTCCAGCGTGTTTGAGGGATCATTCATGGGAAAGGGCACGACGCCAGGATAATTTCCCCAGTTGATCGGTCCCGCCGCCGCAAGCTTATAGGCCAGCGCTCCCTTGTCTGGAAGCGCTCCCTTGACCCCTGGGATAAACCGGAGTCCATTGTTGACGAGGTACTGATCGTTGTGGACAGAGGTCAAATACTGCAAGAAATTCACCGCCCAACCGACCACGTTCTGCTTGACAGCTTCCTGAGTGATGGAATAGGGTACCCCCACCGACGCGCCCGACACCTGCTCGGTCGGATTGGCGTAAGGTGTTGTCGCCTTGGTCAGGATCGGTATCCGTTCTACTCCAACCTTAAACGCGGTATGGACCGCCGACGCTCCTTCGAAAGATGCGGTTAAATATCCCGCGCCTGGAAGAAAGGCGATGTTTCCACGGGTAAATTCATTGAAAGGCGCATTGACTGAAGAAGTCTGGGAGCCTGCGAGTTGCGCGTTACTCTCCAACACCTGCGCAGAGGCGGTGTACGGTTTGAATTTGTTGAAAAGCGTACTGGTGAGCCATTTCAACCGGGGGTTCTTTTGATAGGAGAGCCAGCCGTTCTTTATAGCCCAGGCGAGCTCCTGTTCACTTACAGAAATGCCGCCCTTCGGGTTCATCTCCTTGAATACCGGGTACATGACATTGTAATACCAGGGCTGACCCGTCCCGTCAAGCGGCATCGTAAAATAGCCAGACTGCCCTTCAATCGGCAAGACATTCGGATCTTTTGTTTTGATTACCTTCAAATCGGTCAAGAGTTGGGCGACTGTCTGAGGGGGAGTGAGATGAAGGCGTTGCAGCAGGGACGCATTGTAAAAAAGCGCGTGAATCACATACCAGTCGGTGGCAATTTCGTATTCCGGCCCCAAAAAACTACTGTTCGTCTCCTGCAACAGACCATTCCGGAATGTTCCCGCCCAAGTCTTTGCCGTGTGATTGTAGGGACTGGGTTGATTCAGATACGGCGCCAAATTGATCAGTTCAGAAGGATCCTCCGTGGTCGTGAAATAACCCGCCCCATTTTCC
>JAJZZT010000433.1 GCA_021797415.1 Bacillota bacterium | reverse complement strand
GATTGTTGCCGTACAGGCTGGACGACTCGCCCTGCACCGTCACATTGATGCCCACATTGCGCAACTCGGACGAAAGAATCGCGGCCATCGCCACCCACTCCGAGTATGTCGAGACCACCTGCATGGTGAATGACAACGGTTTCCCCGAAGGCGACACGAAAATGCCCTGCGCATTTTTCTTGAAGCCCGCCTTTTTGAGAATGGCCACGGCCTTGGCCGGGTTGTACTGCAACGCGCCCCGGTACTGCTTGGCCAGCGTCGGGGACAGCCAGCCCTTGGTCGTCGCGGCCAGCATATCAAACGCGTTGGCGACCGGCGAGTAGTAATAATCGGCCGCGTTGATCTTCTGGCGGTTGATCGCCAGGCTGATCGCTTCGCGCACAGGCAGCATGGACAGCAGCGGATCCTTGAAATTGGTGTACAACATCAGGGTCGAACCGCCCGCGAAGTAGTAGTGGTTCGTCTTCGGATTGGCGTTGACGTAAACCCGCTGGATGTTCGGGATGAAGATGCTGGCCCAGTCGATCCGGCCCTGCACGAGTCCGCCGGCGATGCTCGTATTGCTTGTGTAGGCGGGAAACTGGAGTTCGTGCACCGCCAGTTTGCCGCCCCAATAGTGCGGATTGGCGACAAACGTATACTCCTCCGGATTGAACGAATTGACCAGGTAAGGACCGGTGCCGACCGGGTGCAGATTCAGCGTGGTGGTCGGATTAGACACCTTGGCCCACACGTGCTCCGGGATGATCGGCGTCTGACCCAGAATGTACCATTGATACGGGACATCCACCTGTTTGAACTGAAATTGCACTGAGTAAAGACCGACGGCTTTCACAGCGGAGAGATACTGCCAGACTCCGCTGGTATCCAATTGCGGAAAGCGTTTACGGATCAGGAACGAATACACGACGTCCTTCGCCGTGAAGAGCTGCCCGTCCGACCAGTGCACGCCGTGGCGCAGTTGAACCGTCAGCGTCCTGTCGTGGTTCGACCACGCGAACGACGTGCCAAGGATGGGCGTCACCCCGGAAGAATGCGTGTGAAAATAGAAAAGCGGCTGATAGATCAATCCCATGGTGCCGACGAGCGCTTTGGAAAATGGATTGAAGTTCTCCTGAAAGGTTCCGGCGGGGCCCGGCACGATGACGAGCGGCGCTCCCGATGCGGATGTTTGCGCGAAAGCCGGACTCATTCCCAGGGACGCGGCGGTCAGAACTCCCGTCGCCAACGCCGACAGCGCCATCTTGCGTGTTTTTTGCAGCACGATCATTCCCCCATTTTAAAAGATGAAACTATCTGGCAATGCTTGTGTCGGTCGACTCCTCCGCCGGTCGCTATCGCGGAACTCGCGGTGAACTTTCGGTTTATCACATGTTCCCCAGTGAATTTTCCTCTTGCCGCAGGTGACGGGCCTACGTCATGACCGTCTATGTTTCACCCCCTTATTTACTTCACACGATTAATCTACCTGGTTCTCACATGATCCATGGTTACATAGAACGCGGGAGAATCCCGGTCGATCCACACAGTGTACCACAAGCGCTTCCATTCACGGCCAAGGCGCTGGTCTAAACTCGGCTCTGCGGACTTTCTCGGCTATGCAGAATTTCTCGGCTATGCGGACTTTCTCGGCTCTGCAGAATACACGCCCCTTTGCGAATTCCACAAAACCATTCCGTACCTTTTTGCAGCCCCTGTCGAACATCGACATTACGCTCGGGAGTTTTCTCCGGCAATGTTCGAGTCGGACGGGTTCATCTGGTTAATTCAAACGTTTGAATTAACCAGATGATATCCTTTGCCTGTGTATCTGTCAATATGAGAATATAGATAAAAAGGAACTTTCTTACAACGCGCTCTGCATGCACCGTCTGTCGTGGCGGCGATTCCTTCCCCGTGCAGAGTCTCCGACATTCTCTCCAATCGCGAATACCCTCCAACCCCTGGGTCCGCATTTCTGACTGTTCCCTTGCACTGCGCGCGTCAACCCTGCCCCCTTTTTAAACAGGTCCGACAACCAAATCAATCCTTCGGAGGACCTAGATAATCTTTAGCAAATGACTCAAGGGTACTTGCAGACGTTGTGCCATAAAAGTCGAGTTCAGAAACCCTTTTATTTTTTTCTATGTGGAATACAGCCAATTCTAACCGACCGTTATGAAGGTTCATCATGACAGCAAGGTCTGGTTTAAAAGAATCAATCTGGTAAGATCCCGCCGGAAATCCGACATTGGTCCAACCGGGAACGATATTGGATAGATGTTGTTGGACAGCAATTTTCCCCCCGCCTGTGTTGGTCCAAAAACTCAAAAATTGTACCGGACCTGTTGAATGACTAACAGTCCCATTGACGCCCGTCTTAGTAATTGGGGTGCCCCAACCGAAACTTTGTACCAATGTCCAGTCAGGGATTTGGGAGGGCTCCCGTATGGGATAGCTGGACTCCGTCCGAGCTTCCTGTAATGTCAGCGGGTTCTGAATGTGCCAATCCTGTTTTGTATTGGTCCAAGATTCAAGAGGGGTCTGAAGCGCTGAAATGTTTCCCCCGACACTGTCCATAGTCACGTTGGTGCCAAACCATTGCAACTTGGCGGCTGTGAATCCAAATAACCCGGCGGAAGCCAACACAGCAACGACTATCGGCAAAGTTTTTCTCATTAGTCTGCCTTTGCGTTGTGAGACTGAGGGGTTCTGATACAACTTATTGGCGGTTAACACGTGGTCACTGAACGACTCCAGATCGATCGGGAGTGACCTATGATATTGTTTGGCCGCTTGGATCTGATCTTCGATATTCAAGGTCCACATCCTCCTTTACAAGTATATTTTGCAACCGTTGTCTTCCTCTGGATAAACGGGATTTAACCGTCCCGATTGGCTTGTTAATAATCTTTGAAATTTCTTCAACAGAACAATCTTCAAAATAGTAAAGAATCAAAGACAATCTAAATCTATCGGGCAACCCCATGACAGCCTTATGCACAATCCGCTGAGTAGAGTGCCGGATATAGCTGCTCTCTGCACTTTCTGTTGCACCGGAATCCAGCCACTCGTCATTGTCGCCTGTGCGACGCGCCAACTTTCCGATACTTCGCTTGCATTCATTAATAACAATTCTAGCCAACCAGGCAAAAACTTTGGATTGGTCTTGTAGTACACGTTCATTCCGATAGGCTCTTATTAAGGCCTCTTGCACACAATCCTCCGCCATCTGGCGATTACGCGTGTAAACCCGTGCCAGTCTGAGGAGTTTCTCTCCATACACATCGACCCAATAAGCAAGGTCGTCATCTCTGTGCATGTTCGTCTCACCTCCATTCTCAAATATATAACCCGCATTTAATGAACTCGGTTCCCCAAATAGTTGACCGATCATCATCACAGCGAACCTTCATCCCAACAATGGTTGGGGATACACCAACGATCTACGGAGAAGGATGGGACCGACCGCTTCGATCACGTTTGATTTTGGGACGGTCACATCCCGCGGTGAACACGATACGAGAGATGTCCACACTTTCATGGCTGGATTTTTA
This sequence comes from Bacillota bacterium, assembly GCA_021797415.1. The sequence continues at coordinate 10,037 of JAJZZT010000433.1, read as the reverse complement.
TTGGCAAAAGAAGGATATCGGGGAGCGGTTGGGATGAATGGTCAGCGGGGCGGACTATGCGTAACGACGTCCGACTCTATACAAACAGAAGACTGCATGAACGAATTCGAAACACGCCCGGCCTGGCGGCCATCGCCAAAGAGGGCAACTTGTCCGAAACGCAGACAAGCCGCCGCACAAAAAGGTTCGGGACAGGGTACAGGCAGGACGACTGCCATTCACGCGAAGAGGCGCCCCCAGCGCCTCCGTCAATATCAGGGATAACGCCACCCGGCGACCGCCATTTTGCGCCGCACGTAGGCAAGCTGATCGCGCAGCGGCACGCCCACGGGACAGTTGTCGTCGCACGCCATCAGTCCGATGCATCCGAAGACGCCGTCCTCATTGCCCACCACCTCAAAATATTCGCGTTCCGTCCGCTTGTCGCGCGGATCGACCATGAACCGGGCGACCCGGTTGACGCCGGCCGCTCCGATGAAATCCGGCTTGAGATTCGCGGTGGCGCATCCGCCGATGCAGCACCCGCATTCGATGCAGCGCTCCGCCTCGTAGATTTTCAATGCCACCGCATTGTCCATCCGTTCTTCCTGCGCGTCGGGAACAAATACCTCGTCCGTGTGAATCCACGACTCCGTGCGCACCGACATGTCGCGGAACCAGACGCCGGTGTCCACCGCCAGGTCGCCGAGCAGTTTGAACACGGGCAGCGGCAACAGCGTGACGACTTCCGGCAGGTCCTTGGTCAACGTCTTGCAGGCGAGCGTCGGCCTGCCGTTCACCAGCATGCCGCAGGATCCGCAAATCGAGGCGCGGCAGACAAAATCGAAGCGCAGCGTGGGATCCTGTTCCTCGCGCAACCTGTTCAGGACGACAAACAGCGACATCCCCGGTTCCTCGGCCAAATGGAAATCCTGCAAATGCGGCCTTTTCTCCGGTTCATCTGGGTTGTAACGCATGATGCGAAATGTCAATTTGCGTTCTGTCACCTTGGTCATGACCTCCACCTCACGGTTTCACCGACGGACCACGGGATGCCTCGCCATATCCTCTGTCTCCGGGCGGGGATTCCGTTATTTTGACCGATTCATAGCGCAACTCCGGCTCATCGGCCCCATCCGGCCAGTAAGCGAGCGTGCGCTTCAGCCAATTCACGTCGTCGCGCGTCGGAAAATCCTCCCTGTAATGGCTGCCGCGGCTTTCCCGCCGGGCCAGCGCGCCCTTTGCGATGCAGTAGGCCACCCGGACCATGCCGGGCAGACGCAGGGCGGCGCTCACCTCAGGGTCTCCGCCGCGACCGTCGCCGCGCAGCCCGATGCGCTTCGTCCGCTCATGCAGGTCGCGCAGACTGTCGGCCGCCTCCTGAAGCGATTTCCCGGTCCGAAAGATGCCGACGTGCCGACTCAGGATCTGCTCCATCTCGCGGCGCAGTTCATGGACGTACTCCGTCCCGTCCCTTCGCTCGCGCAAGCGCGCCACCCGATCCAACTGCCTGTGGAGATGCTCCTCGACCAGGGACGATTTCACATCCAGCGACACTTCCGCCGTATGTCTGGCAATCTGCTCACCGACGATCTTCCCGGCCACCACCGTCTCCGCCAGGGAATTCCCCCCCAGCCGGTTGAAGCCGTGCAGATCCCAACAGGCCGCCTCGCCAAGCGCGAACAGGTTCTTCAGTCCGTAAGCCCGTCCGTCGATATCGGTGCGCACACCGCCCATGCCATAGTGCTGAGTCGGCCGGACGGGGATGAGATCCTTCACGGGATCAATCCCGCGGAAATTTTTGCAGATGGTCGCGATTTCCCGCAGGTTCGTGTGGATGTGCTCCGCGCCCAGATGACGGATGTCAAGCCACACATGGTCGCCGTACGGGCTCTCGACTCCGTATCCGGCCCGGATGTGCTGCATGATGCGCCGCGACACGACATCTCTTGATGCCAGTTCTTTTTTCGCCGGTTCGTAATCCGGCATGAACCGGTGCAGATTCTTGTCCAGCAAATGGCCGCCGTCTCCGCGCGCGCCTTCGGTGATAAGGATCCAGGACGGAACGAGGCCGGTCGGATGAAACTGGACGGCCTCCATATTTCCCAGGGGCACCACACCCGTGTCCAACGCAAGAATCAAGCCGCCGCCCTCATTGATGACCGCGTTGGTCGACGCCCCGTACAACCGCCCGTATCCGCCGGATGCGATGACGGTCGTCCTGGCCGTGTACGCCCGCAATTCTCCCGTCCGCAGGCAGCGCGCGATCGCGCCGTAACAATACTCGCCGTCGTGGATCAGGCTGAGTGCCTCCATGCGGTCGTGAACCGCGATTCCAAGTTGCAAAACCTTGCTGTCCACCGTGTACAGCAAGGTGTGCCCGGCGCCGTCGGACGTGTAGCATGTCCGCCATTTGGCGGTTCCGCCGAAGTTGCGCGCCGTGATCAGGCCCACACTTTCCGGATCCTCGTGGATGACCTTGCCGTCGTACACGTGATCCTCGGCCGTGACGCGCGTCCAGGGAACGCCCCAGTGGGCCATCTCCCGCACCGCGACCGGAGCGGTTTCGACGAACAGGCGGGCGACATCCTGGTCGCAGCCCCAGTCGGAACCCTTCACCGTATCCGCAAAATGAACGTCCGGACTATCGCCCTTGCCCATGGCGCTGTTTCCCAAGGCCGCCTGCATCCCGCCCTGCGCCGCGGAACTGTGCGACCGCCGCGGCGGCACAAGGCTGAGCAGAATCACGCGGTGTCCCTGCGTCGCCGCTTCCACCGCGGCGCGTTCCCCCGCCAGGCCGGCCCCGATGACCAGCACATCGGTTACAAACGTGTCGTAGCGGCTCACGCGTGCACCCCCAATGTGAAGAAGACCCACAGTGTCACGGCGCCAATGCCGACGGTCAGAATGCTGATCACGCTGAGCACCCGCTTCAGGCTGCGCCTCTTCACCCATCCCCATTTGACGAAAATGCGGTACAGCCCGACGCTGGCGTGGTATTCCGCCAACAGCAGCAGCACGGCATAAAACAGCAAAAATCCGTGCTTGATGCGTCCTGCACTGTACATCACGTCGATGCCGCCATAGGTCACCACTGCGACGTGAATAATCGCGAGCAGGAGGATGGCGCCGCCGGTGATCGACTGGAACAGCCACGACCACGTATCGTGATGATGAATCAGCTTCGCGTGTTTCCATACGATTTTCTGTTCCGCCCACCGGCTGGGAATCCGCCGGATGACCACGCCGACGTGGGCGCCGCCGACAAGGAGAAGGAAAACGATGGCGGCGGGCAGGAGTCCGTATTTCTCCATGAAGAACGACAATCCGTTAAACGCGTTCGATCCAAGCAGGATTGACGCCACGAACAGCATATGAGTCCACAAAAAAAGAACCAAGAGAAGGCCGCTCACCATCTGGACGACTTCGGCAATGAAGTCAGCCCGGGGACTGTAGGACAGGGCCTTTTGCAGTTTCATCCCTCTTCCTCCTCGCTTCACGGGCTATCCAAAATACGGAATCACCTGTGCCCTGCCGGCCGTCTTCCGCCGTCGACCAGAAACAGACGGCGGCGCGGTTTCAACCAGGTTCTTCGGATCCCCCAATCCGCCGGAACACTCCCCCAGTTCATCACCGCGCCGCACCTTGCGCATATTCTGACAGGCACCTTCAGGTCGTAGTCGTCGTCGGTAAAATTCGGCAGATCAGACTGGTACTCCACGGTAACGGGAGCACCACAACAACTGGAGATTTCCATGGGCATCTCCTCCGCTTCCCCACCGTATTCACTTATGTGCACGACGACTCAGCCCGACGGCGCACAGTAGGCGCGTATCCGTTTTCAGTGACTATAGCACAGATTAGGAAAGAATTATATAAACAATTCGAATTAGTCTTTTTGGACTATAGCGGCCACGTCGCGACGAGACGACGCCCGAACCACAAGTTCAGTATTCAGCATGACAGGTTCGATATCCAGGTTGCCCTGAAGGACGCTGACAAGCGTCTGAATCGCCTCGACACCCAGTTGGTACATCGGCTGGCGGACAGTTGTCAGGGGCGGCGTGACATATTGCGTGATGCGCACATCGTCGAACCCGACGATGGCAAGATCATCCGGAACGCGCAGGCCGGATTCTGTCACTGCGCGCAGGATGCCGATGGCCATCTCGTCGTTTGCCGCAAACACCGCCTCCGGCATACGCCGCCCGCGCACCATGCGCAAGCCGATGTCATAACCGCTCTCCTCCGTATACACGCCGTGATGCAGGTGCTCCGGGACTGCGGCGATATGGTGGTCGCGCAACGCGCGGCGGTATCCCTCATACCGCAGTTTGCTGTGCAGCGAACTCTGCAATCCGCTGACAAACGCGATATTTTTATAGCCGGAGTGGATCAGGTGCTCCGTCGCCATATACGCGCCCGCCTCGTGATCACACGTCACCAGATAGACGAACGGGCGCTTGATCGCGCGGTCCAGGACAACCACAGGAAATGAGTCGCTCGCCACGGAACCCAGCACTTCTTCTTTGATCGACGCATCGAGCACAATCGCGCCGTCCGTTCTGCTCTCGACCAGCAGGCGGGTGAGCGCGCCGCCCTGTCCTCCTGCCGTGCAGCCCACGATCGTGGTGTATCCCAGTTCCAGCGCTTTGGCCTGGACGCCGCGCAGCAGTTCAGAATAAAACGGTCCTCCCAGGTCGTGAATCAGGACAGAGATCATCCCGGTACGGCCCGCCTTCAGATCCCGCGCGAGCCCGTTCGGCCTATAGCCGAGATCGGCGGCGGCGGCGAGTACGCGCTGGCGCGTGGAATCCCTGATGCGCGGATCATCCCGCAGTGCCAACGAAACCGTCGAAATCGAAACTCCAGCTCTTTTTGCCACATCGCGCAAACCCGTCATCCGAATCACTCCCGTCATATGCAACAGGGGCGCTGATCCCGGCCCGAACATACGAGCCCACCTGAACCGCCGCATGATCGTCATCGTCTCCCCGACGGGTCAGGCCGATTATTTATGATACCATAGAACAGGCGGGGTCGCCTGACCCCGCCTGTTCACCCTCACGCGTACAACGCCGTGGAGAGATAGCGTTCCCCGTTGGATGGAGAGATCGTAAGCACCCGCTGTCCCGGTCCAAGTTCGCGCGCGACCTGAAGCGCGACCCATACATTGGCCCCCGAAGAGATACCGACGAGCAGCCCCTCGTCAAGCGCAAGCCGGCGCGCCGTGGCAAACGCATCTTCGTCGCCGACCGTGCGCACCTCATCGTACATCGCGACATCGAGTGTGCGCGGGACGAATCCGGTGCCGATGCCCTGGATCTTGTGACTGCCGGGGGCGCCGCCCGACAGGACCGGCGACCCGCCGGGTTCCACGGCCACGATGCGACACGCGGGCAGTTCGCGGCGCAGGACGCGCCCCGCGCCGGTGATCGTGCCCCCTGTGCCGACGCCCGCGACGAACGCGTCGAGTCTGCCGTCCATCTGCTCCATGATCTCCCTGCCCGTCGTGCGCTCATGCACATCCGGATTCGCCGGGTTCTCAAACTGCTGCGGCAGGAAATAGCCCTGCGTCTCCGCCAGTTCGCGGGCTTTTGCGATCGATCCGCGTATGCCCTCCGCGCCGGGCGTCAGGACCAACTGGGCGCCGTAGGCGCGCAGCAGATTGCGGCGCTCCAGGCTCATCGTCTCCGGCATCGTCAGGATCACTTTGTATCCTTTGGCCGCCGCCACGAGCGCCAGCCCAATCCCCGTGTTGCCGCTCGTCGGTTCAACGATCGCGTCTCCCGGACGCAGCCTGCCCGACTGCTCCGCCTCTTCAATCATCGCCAGCGCAATCCGGTCCTTCACACTCCCGCCCGGATTGAACCATTCCAGCTTGACAAAAACGTCGGCGCTCTGCCCGTCCACCAGCCGTTGCAGCTTCACAATCGGCGTATGGCCGATCAGGTCCAGCACAGTCTGTTCTCCCATATTTCATCTCTCTCCCTGGAAAATGCGAGCGCCCCTGTACCTCGCCATCTGCGGCGCCTGATGGAACTCGCATGTTCATGATTCGTTGGTGTGCAGATGCGCCGCACATGGCGGTCTCCCTCGCATAGGTGGTCAACCGTTCGGTGATTTGCGCCGCAATATCCCGACTCAACCGCTCATCGGGTCCGATATGGCCGCTGACGGTCACAGACGGCGCGGCGCCTGAGCATGCGGCGGCAAAACGCTCCACCCGTTCATGCAGATCGCGCAGGATCAGACCGTCAAACAGCAAATACGGCACGACGTACACGCGCGCCAACTGGCGGTCCGCGCGGCAGGCGGCGAGAACCGTCTCCAGCCTGGCGCCAGACCCGATGAGACTGGGCGTCCATACCCGTCTGGCGCGCGTCACCCGCTGCAAGTCTGCGGCAACCGCCGCAAACACCCGCTGGGCTTCCGGCTCCCGATTCCCCCGCGCCGCCAGAACGATCGCCGTCTCTTCCCGCTCCTCGTCCCGCCACCCGGCCTGCCGCAACCGCCGATGCATGATCTCAAGCAGCACAGGCCGGCTGGCGAGCGCGTCGCCCAGCGTCACGCGCATGGCGGGGTGTTGCCTCCGCGCCGCCGCCACAAGGCGCGGCAGATCGCGCTTCATGTGTCCGCCCGCCAGCAGAAACAGAGGAACCCCGACGACACGCCGCGCTCCGAGCCGGTGACACTCGGCCAGCCCGTCCTTGACGCCCGGCGCGCGCAATTCCAGAAAACAGCGGATGACCGGCCCTCGCCAACCGGTCAAGAACTCTTCGACGGCCCGCGCGAGCGCCTCGCATTCGCGCATGCCCCGATCGTCACGGGAACCGTGACCGATCAACAGCACCGCGTCCGTCACAACGCCGCTATCGACAGGCTCACCTCCCCACCCTTCCGCCCGCTCCCGTGGCGCGGATCTCATTTCGGCGCCAACTGTCCGCCTGGCGCCAACCGTCCGCGCAACGCATCGATTCCGATTCGTTCACAATAGTCGCCAAACGTTTCCGCCGACGCCGCCTCATGCCGGAAGGCTTGGAGCAAAGGGTCCAGTGTGGTCACCAGCGCCGTGAGCGGAACCGCCTCAAGCAGCCGCTTGTTCAGACGGGTGCCAAACGCGTCCGCGCCGACGAAGATGTCGTAGCGGCCGATGGAGCGTCCGACGAGGCCGATCTCCGCCACATACGGACGCGCACACCCATTCGGGCAGCCCGTCATGCGGATGCTGATCGCCCGTTTGATCCCTAGTTTCGCGCACACCGTTTCAAACTCGCGCAGCACACCGGGAAATATGCGTTCCGACTCGGCGATGGCAAGTCCGCAGGTCGGCAGCGCGGGACACGCCATCGCCTGAAGAGCGAGCGCGGAACGTTCCTCCATCAGCGGAACGCCCGCGTCGCGCAACCGGCGTTCGATGTCGCGGCGCTGCTTGTCCGTCAGATCGCACAGCAGAAGATTCTGCTGGGTGGTCAGGCGCACGGTCGGCCGGTGCTCTGCCACGATGGCCGACAGCGCCGATTTGAGCTGCATCTCCCCGCTGTCCTTGAGCCGGCCGTTCTCGACGTGAATCCCCAGAGATCCGCGACCGTCGTCCCCTGCGCACCAGCCCAGATGGTCGTCCGCCGTTTCCCACCGCAGGGATCGCGGCGGCGCGAGCACGCCGCCAAAGCGCCGCCGCACTTCGGCGCGGAACCAGTCCACGCCCCGCTCATCCAGCAAATACTTGAGCCGGGCAAATCGGCGTTCTGCGCGATTGCCGCAATCCCGCTGCACTTTCACGACCGCTTCGCACACTGCGGTGAGATCTTCCGGCAAGACAAACGCAAATGGCGTGGCAAGCCGCGGGTAGGTGTTCAGGTCGCCCGCCGTCCTTCCCATGCCGCCGCCGAGCAGGAGCGTGTACCCGGCGACCTGTTCTCCGTCGCGATGGGCGACGATGCCGAGGTCATTGGCGTACACGTCGACACAGTTGTCGCCTTCATAGGCGATCGCCAGCTTGAACTTGCGGGGAAGGTACACATCGCCGTACAGCGGCTCCTCTCCTCCGTCCGCGCCTGCCGCAACGCGTGTATCGCTCGCCTCAACGCGCGTGGCGCCAGCCTCTTCGCCCGCCACACCGCGCGTTCCGCCGGTCGCTCCACGTGTGCCCTCTGCTTCGTCCCGTGTTCTGCCCGCCTCTTCGCCAGTCATTCCCGGGACTTTCTCGCCGTCGATCCAGATCTCGTGATACGCCGCGGTTTTGGCCGACAGCCGGTCCACCAGCGCCAGCAGATCCCGGCGCACCGCCGCGAAGAAAGCTCCGGGATGCGGCGCGGCGCAGCAGACGATGTTGCGAACCTGATCGCCGCAACCGCCGAGCGTGGTGATCAGCGCATCGTCGATGGAGCGGATGGTTTCTCTGAGCCGATCTTTCAACACGCCGTGCAGTTGGAACGTCTGGCGCGTGGTGATCCGCAGCGTGCCGTTGCCGTATTGGTCCGCCAACCGGTCGAACGCCAGGTACTGGTCGGCGCTCAGCACCCCTCCGGGGATGCGCGCCCGGATCATCATCATGTAATGCCGTTCTTTCCCCTGTTCCCGCAGCGCTTTGCGCAGATCCCGGTCGTCCTGCTGGTACACTCCGTGAAACTTCAGCACCTGGATGTTATTTTCCGAGAAATACGCCAGTCCGTCCGTGAGCGCCCCGGCCACCGTACCGCGCAGATGGCGGCTTGCCGCCTTGATCTGCTCCACCTTCGAACGCGCGTGGGCGGCATCGGCCCCGTCTTTCGCGCCGCCGGTTCCACTGCGCTCCCCCAACCCGTCCTTCGTCGTGTCGGTCAACCTTTGGCCGCCTCCTTCGCAGAATCTTCCGGTCTTGCCGCGTGCAGACCGCACTCCGTCTTGGCGAAATTGCTCCAGCGCCCGCTGCGCGGATCTTCTCCCGGCTTCACGGGCCGCGTGCAATGCAGGCAGCCGATGCTCGGATACCCGTGATCGTGGAGTGGATTGTACGGCACGCAGTGGGCATGGATGTAGGTCCACACTCGATCGATCGTCCAGGCCGCCAGTGGATTGACCTTGATGAGTCCGAACCGCGCATCCCATTCCACGACCTGCGCATTTTCCCGCGCAGGCGACTGGTCGCGCCGGATGCCCGTGATCCAGGCATCGAACTGCGCGAGGATGTTCTCCAGCGGTCTCACCTTGCGCAGCGCACAGCACGCGTCCGGATCGCGCTCCCACAACCGGTCGCCGTGTCTTTGCGCCTGCTCCTCCACCGTCAGTTCCGGCGCGACGCGCCGCAAGCCCGGGATCCCGTATCGTTCGACGGCGCGGTCGCGCAGCGCGTACGTTTCCGGGAACAGCAGGTCCGTATCGAGATAGAAGACCGTGGCCTTCCTGTCGATGCGCATGACCATGTCGAGCAGCACCATGTCCTCGGCGCCGAAGCTGCAGGCCAGGACCGTTCGCGGCGCCGCCCGCAGCACGCGCGCAAGCACCTCTTCGGCAGGCAGTCCCTCACAGACGGAAGCCAGTTCCAGCGGATTCCCTTCAGACAGCTTCCGCATACACCTAATCACTCCGTATTCATAGTTGTTTAGTCGGAATTACTGTACATTAGTATACAGCGATCCGACGAATCGCGCAACACCCACGGAGAGAAGGCGATTTCGTCGGAATCAGGCGTAAATCACTGCCTCGTGAAGAACTTACTCGATCGCTAAGCCCAGTGAAGACACAAGTCCCTCTGGATCATCCACACTGACAATGAGCGCATCATAGGTCGTCTCCTTCAAATTGACCTTTAGCCCTCGTTTTGTTTGATGGTGGACGATTGCAAAGACTGTACCGTCGTGGGACATAAAGGTCCCCATGGCAAACACTCCAGGCAGGCGGCTGCCCGGCATCTTTAATCCGTGAACGGCATGGATCACATCATCAAGCACTGTGACAGATTGTAGTTATAGTCCCAGGTGATGGTGTAATTTTGCAGGGCGAGGTTTAAAAGGAACGCCATCGTGGAATCCCTCTATGTGTTAGGCATAAAGGAGGATTGGTCACGATGGCGACAG
>JAJZZT010000532.1 GCA_021797415.1 Bacillota bacterium | reverse complement strand
GATCTTGGCTTCAGGTGACGCCCCGGCCAGTGTAGTCGAGGAGGTTCTGGAAGCGGAGATCGTGGGTGCCGAAGCGGACGCCGAAGGTTCGCTTGTGAACACGGGTAACGCGCCTCCTCCGCCGGAAACCGAAAGCTTGCCCGTGTACGCTGACCGCACCCAGATGGCGGCCAACGCGTTCTCGGGCTTGTCTCAATTCGTTGAAGAAGCTGTCGCCGGTTCGGAGAGGCCACTGGAAAATGTGGTGAAGGCAAGCTCGGAAAAGGCTTCCGAGCCGGAGAAATCGGCGGAGGCACGGGAGGCGGTACAGGTGGTGAAAGGTCACATGCTGCATGTGCTGACCGACCCGCCTTATCCCAGCCCGCCTACGCCGGAACCAATGGAAACCTCTAAATTCAGAAGCATGGCGGAACGATGGATCAAGCAGGTCAAGGATCAGTAACTCAGAAGCCGGTCACCAGTTTGTCATCTGCAAGCCAGCCGGCTGCAAGCCAGCCGGCTGCAAGCCTGCCTACACCGGACAAAAAGTCATCGTTCGCGCAATGGCAGGAAGCGTATAACGTGTATTTTACCCATTATGCGCGGATGTCCCCAGAGTATGCGGAAACGGGCCAGGCAAATTATCGGGCGCGGGCGCGCGGTGTTCAGTGGGCGCACCAGATGGTGGACGCCTCACTGGGGGTGTTGTGGCACGTCAGCTATGCGGGAACGCCACCCAAAAAGAGGGATAGCTTCTGGAAAAAACTGAAGGATCATAGTGTGTTTTTGATGGAGGAAACGGGGGAGGCGGTGGGTAGCGCGGCGTCGAAACCGGATAGGGCATCTGGGCCGAAAGATTCCACGTCGCCGCAACGTTCACTGGGATTTTAGACCTTGTCCAATTTGTGTGGATAACCTCCTTTTCTTTATACTGTTCATTGGGCAAATTCAACTTTTCATAAGCGAGGAGCAAGGGGTATGGGTTTTTCTGTGGATCCGGAGTTTTACGATGTAAGCGTCACCGATGATGAACAGGGCGAAGAGGTATTGCGTGAATACATGCGTTATCGCTTTGATGAGGGGATGACCATGCAGGACGCCGCGCAACGAATGGGCGTGGATGTGCGGGACGCTGCAATCATGGAGCATAAGGTGTTGCGGCTGGGGCGACCTGCTCTTTAGTTTCGTTGCCCGGTCTTGCTTGGTCACGGCGGAAAAAGCGGTATCATCTAATTCGTATGGAAAATATCAACACCGCGAAGGCGATTTTAAGTCACACGCCGCAAAGCCTGCGATGGTGGGCAATGGAAGGGATTCATGTCGAACGTATTGACTGGCGACAAAGAGTTTTTGGCGGCCATGGTCGCGGCGACGCTTCAGGACTTGCGTCCACCGGCCGGACTTTCCGATGACCTTATGCCAGAGCGCGGCGCGGATCCCGGGTTGCATCAGGCATGGCTGGGTCGGCACACCTTTCCTCAAAAAGGCAAGCGTCAAAATGGATTTTCCGCCGTTTTCCTGGGAGACGCCGTTTATGATCATTATACGGCGGGCGCGGTGCTTAACGGTATGCCTTTTGATGCCAGAGGGCGGTCTTTTACGCTGCAGGAAGCTTTGTTGAATCTGGGGGTCAACGAACCGAACGCGCAGATTGCGGTGTGGAAGAAGGACTTTACGCTGGCGGCTGAGGTCGGTGATAAAATGATGGACATGATACATCGGCGAATTCCTGTGGGCCTTGCAAGAAATGACGATTTGCAGGACGCGGAAAACAAGGGAGACAATGATGGTTCACCCCTTGAAGATGCGGCGGAAATGAGCTTGCCTTACGGGTTTGACCGGACGGACGAAATAGTGCCACTGATGACGGATTCATCGCAAATTCTGGATTAGATCAAGGAGATTTTGATGCTGAATACTACGGAAATTGCCCATTCGGCAAGTTTGTCTGACCGGTTTAGCCAGTTGAACGCGCCTGCGGAATTTCACCCCGAACAAAACGTCCCTTTGCGCTGGCGGTGTTCCCGCAAGCGTCCTGATTGCGTGGCGCTGTATGACCCTACCGGCGCTACGGGGTTCGTGCTTCGGGTGTGGGGCGAGGATATGGATGTGGCGTTTCATCTGGACGGGCGAATCGCCCGCATGATGGTGGAACGGCAAGTCATTGATGACCCGGAAGATCGGGACCAGGTGTTGCGGTCTTTTTTGGGGTGACATGAGTGATACAGACGCGAAAACACAACCTTGCTTCAGCAGGGTTGTGTTTTTTTGGAGCCGGCAAAACTGCTAACATAGTCGCGTTGGGTTTGTTTCAATCCACGCCTCTTGCGAGGCGAATTTGGAAGAGGCTACCCCTCCACCAAAGGTATTACATCTCCCTGAAGGGAACGGCTTCAACTGGTCAAACATCGACAAAGGGGCGACACGATGGCTACATGGATAGACCTTTCCGCGCACAACCTGGCTTTGTGGCGGGTTGGCATAGACAAAGACGGAAATCGCCGGTATGTATTGCTCCCTATTTTCACGGGGGTGCGCCATGCCGTCCCCGATCCGGAAGGGCCGATTGGCAAGGCGTTTCCGTGGGACTCCGCCATGGGCGGATATGTTTTGAATCTGCGATACGAACAGGAAAAGCTCCCGTCCAGGGACTTGTGGCTTGCGCAGTTCCCCGGCGCTCTTTTCAGGGACCGCGACGTGACGACCTTTCCGATTCATCAACCTGTTGTCAGTCGCGGTCTTCCAGAATTGCGGACGTTGCCGATAGCTCATCCATGGGTCTGGAGCAATCAGGAAAACCCCGAACGGTTTTATGCGAACGAAGAACAGGCGTTGGCGGACGGTGTTGGGGGGTCGGTGCTTCGCGCCGCCGAAGAAGTTGACTCGCGCGGCGTTCGGGAGTTGGTTTTCCCCGTGGAATCGTCGGCCATTGAAAATGCGGATCTGACGTTATCTTTCGAGCAGGCGGACGAGGCGCTTTCTGGCGGCGAAGAACCCGCTAACATAGCGACCTTGGAGGCAAACCCGGGCATCGCCCCGCAGAGCGGGTTAGCGGAAGGCCAGAATGTCGCTGTCGTGCCCACGCCTCTTGATGGTGAATCTGAGACGTCAAGAGAGCGGCGACTGGATTATGGCGAGTACATCCCGAACGCCAGGAAAAGCGCATGGGAAGGGGTGCAGGCTGATCTGGACGCTCAGATGCGCTTGCTGGAGACCACGGGGCGTTATGATCCAAAAGCCATACAGATATTGGCCAACAAAGTACGCAGGGACGCGGTGTGGGGTACGCTGCAAGAGCGGCTGGCGCAGCCGAACGTGGCCGGCTCCCCGTTGAAGCGGACGCTGTGGACCTGGCTGTACCAGGAGACTCCGGCCTCCGTGAAATCCACGTACTGGAGCGGGAAAAAGAAAAACGGCATTCCGGATGAAAACCTGTATTTGCGCGTTGTCGCCTATCCCGAGGTGTTGCGCAGCATCGAACGCAAGATGGACTTTCTGGATGAAAGTCTATCGGCACCGGAAATCGCCGAGCAATTTACCAGGCTGCTGTCCGGCGACCCCTCCCAAGGAAAACCGGAAGGCGTGGATCATTTTTCCGATCTGTACCCTGCCGGCCCATACGACAGGCTCCCGGATGTGCTGAGGGACCGCGCCCTGTTCATTTTTCCCGTGTCCATGAATGCCTATGCGGATTTGCTCGACCATCCGTCTTACAGCGTGTTCAATGTGTTGGGCGCGCTAAAAAAGTAAATTCCAGTCAATTGCGGCGCGAGGCGATCCGGTTTCTGGTGGATCAGGGCCTGCCGTTTCCCGATGCGGACGTAAACGATGTGCTCATCCAACATTTGGAATCCGCTTTTTTGACGATCCAGCCGGACGCCGTGAACGCCAGAGTGAACAGGGACCGTCTCGCGGTCGATCGGTATCTCCGCGAAGGCAAAGGGGCTTATTTGTATGGTTGCGGCATGCGGATGGTCGAGGACGCGCTGGGGAAGGAGGCTACGGAATCGCTGAAAACCGGCTCTGCGGAGCAGATGGAACAGGTACTGGAGTCCTATGCCGAGGCGCGCCGTGACACGTTGGCGGCGGAGTTCGTCAGGGCGTCCATGCAGCCCACGTCGGTCATCAAGCGACTGACCGATCTGGTGGACAACGCGGTCGCCGACCTGGACACGTTTTCCACGGACGCCGAATACCGCGAATCGAAGCAGGTAGACATCGCACTCGCCAATCAGGCTTGCGCGGTCGTTCGTCGCCAGTTGATCGTGGCGGACAATCTGTGCGCGATGGCGGAAGAGGCGAAGCGGAACGCGGAAGATCATCTTGCATCCGAAACGTCGGACGCGACGAGCGAAATAGAAGCGCCAGAAGATCAACCGGCGTCATCCGGCGACGAGTCGATGCCGGAACCGCAATTCATCCGGTGGCAACCTGGATTGAAACCCTTACCTCCGGAACGGTCGGATGTGGAGGGATACCGGACCGGGCCACAAACGCCGCGGGGTGATCAGGATGTCACGGAAGCCATGCTGTGCGAGCGGTTTGGTTTGCGCGGCATCCAGTATGGAAACTGGATGACCCAGAAAGACCGCCAGGAGCACCTGAACGCGGCTTTTGACGGGCTGTACGACATTCAGCGCCTGATGGGTATGGAAGACCCAAGAGCTATTAGTTTGCCCAGGCGTCAGGATGGGGATGCTCAACGCCAATCGCTTGCTCTGGCATTGGGTGCCCGTGGGCGCGGCGGTCGTTTTTCCGCGCATTATGAACCCAGCCTGCACGTTATCAACATGACCAAAACAAAGGGCGCGGGAGCGCTTTTGCACGAATGGACGCATGCCGCCGACTGGTTTACCGGCGCCGAATTAACGGGTGGATCTACGATAGCGGCCAGTCATCTTTCCGGAAATCCGGTTTATGATCACGTAACGACGTTGAAACGCGGGGCGGGAGACGAAGAAGGCCGTGCCGAACTGATGAAGCGGGTAGCTGAATCCGCCCGCGAAAAAATCGTACCGATGCTTTCCAAGACGCTTATTTCAAAAGGTATCCAGGAGTGGGTCTGCTCCGATCTCAAGAATTATTTCGCTCGACGCGAGACGCTGCCTTTGCAAACCCGGTATGACGCGGAAACCACAGCCATCAAAAGCGGTAAATTGAAGGAGGATGGTCGCACCGTTTCAAAATCGGACTTGAAGCAGACGAGACGGCGCGGACAACAGGAAGGTGTCCGTGTTTTCGAAGAGACTTTGCCCAAACTGGTGGCGGCAGTCGACAAATTGTTGGCCCGACTGGATGCCGCCATGGCTCCGCAAGAGGGGAAGCGCCCGCTGTTCGCCACTGAAATGTCAGCCATCAGCCAGAAGATACTGGTAGAGCCGATTTATCGGTGGAAAAACGCCCGCAGCTTGTCTTTCGATGAACAGAGTGCCAACAACTGGTTTCGAGAATTGATGGATTTGCCGCTGTTCGAGAACGAGGAAGAGCGGAAGAGGTTTCATGAAAAAGTAAGAGACGGGGATCCCGCTGTTTCAGTGGACGAGATCGTCGTGAAATCCTGGAGTTCCGTGGTGGTTGCCGATTTTTGGAAAAATATGGCCAGGAAGGTGGTGAACTACAACCCGTATAGTGCCGTTGCTCGCGACCTGCAGGGGAATAGCGCCTTCCTGTCGGACGCCATGACGCTGGACGGGAAAAAGGTCGTAGAAGACCCGTACTGGAGTGCTCCGCATGAATTATTGGCGCGCTCCGTATCCAGCATCGGCTACGATTGTTTGCTCGACGACGGCGTGGAGAACACGTATTTGACGGATGCCGCTCCGCGCCGTTACTCGTCTTCCGGTTATCGGGCGGATCCCGAACCGCAAGGCGACGAGCGTAAACGGTTTGCCGCCGAGTTTTTTGGGCAGGTGGCCCCGTATCTGCGTGAGAGAGCGCAAGAGGCGGCGGAAGAGCGTTTCATGGAAGCCATGCCGAACGAGGCGGCAAGCGCGTCAACACTTGCACCGGCGGACAAGGCGGAACGCTCTGCGGAAATGGCTCGCGCCTTCATGTCGGAGCTTTCCGCATGACCAGCGTCGACCTGCACGCTGCCACCGGGTACCGCCCGGATGCGGCGACCAGGCAGGCCATCGACGCGATTCTCGCGCAATCCGGCAAGAAATCCGCACGCGCCTTGCTGGTGACCGGAGAACCTGGCACGGGAAAAACGTCCATGGCGGAAGCCCTGGCGGTCGCCTGCCAAGCGCAATATTACTATGTGCAGTTACATCCCTGGAGCACGGTGGAGACATTTTTCGCTGACGGGGAAAACCCCGGTATTTTGATGTTGACGGCAAGGTCGACGCAGGATGACTCGGTGCCTATGACGCTGGTTTGTCTGGATGAAATGGACAAGGCGACGACCGAGTTCGAGGCGGTGTTTCTGGACTGGCTGCAGACGGGCCAGGTGCCCGGCAAACCCGGGGAACGGTTCGCCACCCGCATGGACCGGCTGATCGTCATCATCACCAGCAACGGCATGCGGCCGCACACCGACGCGCTGATTCGCCGGTGTCGCAGGCTGCGCATGGAACGCATGCCGGACGAAATGGCGGTGTCTCTCGCCATGGAGCGGGCCGGCGTTTCTTACGAGTCCGCGAAGCTCGCGGTGGAGATGGCAAGGGCCTGCGAGCGGGTGGAGGAGACGACGCTGTCCCTGCAGGAGATCGTGCATTTCCTGGAGGAGTGCATGGCGGTTTGCACGTCCGCGGAAGAGATGGAGCAGGCGATATACGCCTGGTACGTCCGCCGCGACAAGCCGCAAAACATCATGCGCGCGTTTGAGGCCAAGCGTGTTTTACCGTTGCTCTGGGAGGCTGTAAAACGGGATATTAACAAGAAAAATACATTAGAAACAATCGGTAATGAAAGTGAATCATTATAGTTTTAGAACGGTTCTTTATGCTTCATGCATGCGTCATGCATTGCTTTATGCATGCTTCATGCATATCGATTTCTCATTGTGCGCTTAGGAGCATGAAACAGATACTGATTTTTTGTTCAGGATGGGTCAGAAGTCTCCGTTTTGAACAGGAAGCTGTAACCATGGCTGGACCATGACACCGGTCCGGTCTCCGGCGCAACTGAGCGTCAAGGGGCACGAGTTGCAGGCTGTTTCCGCCTATCAACCGTGTGCGGATAAATCTTCTGTGCAGTTTTGTACAGGTTTATAGGAGCAGGATGCCATGTTACACCCGCTTGAAAAGAGTTCAGATGTCCGCGTGATTGTCCCGTTTTTGGATATGCCGGACGAATACGCCATCGTTGGCCGCGAAGACGTGGGTCTATATCCCGGTACGGCGGAAATCTTCGCGCAAATGCCTGCCGCGAAGACGCTGGCAGTTTTGTACGAGGCAAACCATGACAGACTGCGTAGTGTTTATCAAAGCCCTGCCGTGTTTGGTTAGGGGAACGTCATGAAAGCACAGCATTTTTTGAAAGTCAGCATTACTCGCGACGTGCCCAACACGGCCGAGATTCACATCGAGGCTCCTGATGATGATATGGATGAGCAATCCTTGCAGAATTTCGTCAGGCGAGCGGTAACGGGTGCGCTGGAGGATACGGATGGCGAATTGCGTTGGGAAGAAGACTTGTCCTGCTCAGAAGGCTTGACGGTGCGCGCCATGGGCAAGGTGATCAGGCTGGAGTCCGATCCCAAAGGGTTGGGCTATGATGTGAAAAGCTACCTGGCAATGGCGGCCAATGGCGAGATGGACGCGGAAGAATTTCTGCGGCGGACTGCCGATATGGCGCGATTCCACGGGTTCGAGGTGGATGACCGCCTGATAAAGGATGGTGTTCGGATTACTGTTGATCCCGCCAAAGAAGAAACGGCTTCGGCTTCCACCTTCGTGGCATCGCTTGAAACGTCGCACTTTTCGTTCTTGGCGACCGGAGATACGGCAGTTCAGGCGGAAAGCGCGTTGGCGAAAGGACTAGAAAAGCATGCCGCGCAATACGGGATATCCAAAAACTGGTGGCTCGAATATTCGGATGATATTCATGTCGACGAATGTCCTGCGGGCGGGTGCTTTCGTGATATGGAACTGTTACCGATAGAACGGGCTGTCGTGCAAAGCGTTGACGCTGCCCCCGCAAGCGAGGAATCGCTTTCAATGCCCAACGAAGCTGCGGCATTGGATGACGCAAAACAGCGGACTGCCGGAGAAACGCTAACAGACTAACTATAGAGTTATTAAGGGTTTTTCGTATTTTTCGAGTTGCGCTACTCGCGCTAAAGCGTCTATGATGGCCTTGACCGTTTTGTTTATCGGGAGGTTCATCATGGCGCACTCGTTTGGATATGGTTCCGGCACGGAAGAAGACGAAGACCAATCCCCGGAAGAGGTAATTTTTGACGATTTCTGGTTCGAAGTCCGTCAATCGGTGGCGGGTCGCCCCGGTTTTGACATGAGCGGTTATCCTGTTGAAGAGGGATCGTTGTTAAGAGAACCAGGGGAACCGCAGTTGCGCTTGGCCGTGGATAATGCCCACAAGTTTCCCGTGACCTCGCCCGGGAAGCGCATCCTTCGCTAGAAGGCGTGGCTGCTGCCAAACCCGGTTTCCGGTGCGTAATTATCGAATCGGGTGTACTCTCCATTAAAGGTCATCCTGACCGTTCCGACCGGCCCGTTTCGCTGTTTGCCGATGATGACCTCCGCAACCCCTTTCACTTCCTCGCTGTCCTTTTTGTAGACCTCTTCGCGGTACAAAAACAGAATGAGGTCGGCGTCCTGCTCAATGGCTCCAGATTCCCGCAGATCGGACATCATGGGACGCTTGTCGGTCCGATTTTCCAGACCGCGGTTCAGTTGGGACAAGGCGATTACCGGGACGGAAAGTTCCTTGGCCAGAGACTTTAGCGACCGGCTGATTTCGGAGATCTCCCCTACCCGGTTTCCGCTTCCGCCCGGCACTTGCATTAACTGCAGGTAGTCCACCACGATCAGGTCCAACCCCTCTTCTTTCTTCAGTTTTCTGGCTCGCGACCGCAAATCCATAGGCGAGAGGGCGGGAGAGGCGTCGATGTACATGCGGCTTTTTAGCATATGTTCAGATCCGGTCGCGAGACGACTCCAATCCGAAGGCTGCAGTTGGCCGTTGCGCAGCCGGCTTTGAGACACGCGCGACCGAGAAGACAGCGACCGGATCATCAGTTCATGGACCGGCATTTCCATGCTGAACACGGCCACGGTTTTTTTCTGTTGGCGGGAGACGTTTTCCGCGATATTCATGGCGAAAGCCGTTTTGCCCATGCTGGGCCGCCCGGCGATGATCACCAGTTGCCCAGGGTGCAGTCCGGACGTTTGCTGGTCCAGGTCCTCATAACCGGTAGGCAGGCCCGTCACGACGTTTTTGTTTTTGGCGATGGTTTCAATGTGATCGAGCGTTTCGTACAAAACGTCTTTCGCGGCGATGAAGGAGGATCCCGCATGGTTTCTCCCTTCGGTCAACGCGAATATGCGGGCCTGCGCTTCGTCGATCAGGGTTTGCGCATCGCGGTCTTCCGGTTGATAAGCCATTTCCAGCGTATCCGTCGTCGCGCGAATCAGGTCTCGAATCACCGCCTTGTCCCGGACAATCTGGGCGTAAGCGCGGATACTGGCGGAAGACGTGGCCTCGTTGGCGAGATTCACGGGATACTGCATGCCCCCTATGTCCGCCAGACGACCCTGATTGTTCAGCCATTCGCAGACGGTGACCGTGTCTATCGGCTGCAATGCCTCCGCCAGAGCCATAATCGCCTGGAATATCTGCTGGTGACGCCGGTCGAAGAAGTCCGTCGCCATCAGCAGGTCAGAAATGGCGTCCAGGGCGTCCGGATCGATGAGCAGGGCGCCGATGACCCGCTGTTCCGCTTCGAGGGCGTGGGGAGGCTTGCGCACGGCGCTTTTGTATTCGGTGTCCATCAGGCGCTCACCCCATAGGCCATCAAGTTGCCCAACATCTGTTGCAGGATGTCGGACACCACGGCGTTTACTTTCTGTTCTTCACAGACCGCCTGAATCTCCGTCATTAATCCGCTGGCGTCTTCCGTCAGCGGCGCTTCCTGGGCTTGCTGCGCTTTGAGCATCTCCACGAACCGGCTGCTCATGGGTTCAAGGGACGCGGCATCCTG
Organism: Bacillota bacterium; assembly: GCA_021797415.1. Next base: position 3,468 of record JAJZZT010000532.1, on the reverse strand, counting down.
CGCCCGCAGATCTTCTTTCAGTCCGTTCACGTCCGGCCCCACCGCGATCCCCGTCCGGTTGAAGACGAATTTCTCGTGACGCAAATGAATTCCCGTCAGCGTGTCCTCTCCGGGCTTCCAGGACCACACGCGGGGCGCGTGGCTCTCGCAATCCATGGACATCCGGGTGATGTTTCCGGGATTCCACCAGAGGGTCTTTCCCCGGCGCACGGTGGGACACAGCTTGTGCATGTGCCCATTGACCACCATATCCACTCCGGGCACTTCCACGATCTCTTTTGCGCCAGGATACGCCCCGGCAAAGGCGAAGTCGGCATGGGTCAACGCGATGACCGGAGCGTCCGGAGCCATGACGGTGGAAAAGGGTTGCCCTGGAGCCAAAGCCAATGCCGCCGCAAAGGCGTCGGCGTGAACTCCGTCTTCCAGCAGGCGATCTTCCTGTCCGTAGGAGTACGGGACCAGCACCGCAATACAACTGTCCTTCCCTCCCCGCCCCCGCTGGTCTGCCCTACGGTACACAGGGAAAGGCACCGCGTCTTCCAGCACGCGCAGCAATCCGGATTCATGGATGACGGACAGCGCCGTGTCTCCGGACAGTGTGGCGTCCTTCATGTCGTGATTGCCCGCCAGGGTAACCGGGATCAGTCCGCCGGCATCGCGGTGGTCGCGCAACAAATGCAGCAACCCGGACAGAACCATCAAGTCCTGTTCTCCCGCACGGTCGAACAGATCTCCCAGGATGGCCGGCTGCAAACCGTGTTCTCTGGCGATATTGAATGCCTGGGCCAGCTTGTCCAAAACGGTTTCCGCAAAGTTCACGTCCGTTCTGCGACCGGGCTTGCGGCTGGACAGGTGCGGGTCTCCGATGAACAACAACCCGTTCGTCTGGGTGTCCTTGTTGGGCGAGATTTTCTGATTCAAGCGGTCACCTCTTTTTTATTCGCTAACGCTAGTGCTGACGCACTTTTGTGCTTGTGATTTTCAGACGAGCTGTCTTGCCCGCAAAACGGACAGATGCCCCACTGCGCAAGCAAACCCGCCTGTTCTTTCTGCAGTTGAGCCTGAGCTTTCCGCTCATCCTGCACGGAAGATTCCGTTTCCCGGATATCCTTGCGCAGGTGCTGCGCCTCACTCCCCATCCGGTATCCCTGAAAGACCCACTCGGTTTTACTGACGACTTCCGAGATATCCACGGTTTTCAAGCTTCCCCAGTTGTTGAAGGACTGATTAGCCGACCACAGGCGGGAAGCGGCGCGAACCATGGATTCCCTGACGTCCAGAAGTCCGCTGTGTATGGGCAGGGATGGACTTTGCGGCATCGCCCACCGGCTCCACAGCGCATATATCCTGTGCAATCGCGGCAAGCCCACAAACCATTCCGCGCGCCGCACCAGAAGGCGGGTCTCGGTTTCCGGCAATGGAAGGGATGGGCGTGGGGCGATCCATGTCGCCCAGACGGCCATCCGTTTCTCCTGCGCTTCGACCACCTGCATCTGTCGATCCGCCGCCGCGATCCGTGCCCAGTCTCCAGCGTTTGGCAGCGCCACGCGGTTAGGGCAACTGTCAAGGACGCGCAAAACCCGTTGCGTATGCCGCAACACCTGCAACAAAGACGTGCGCTCCTCGTTCTGTTTCAGATGCGCTTTGGTGTTCCCCAGCACCTGTTCATATAAGGCGGATTCTTCCTCCAGGCAATCCAAATCGCTCATGACCTGGAGCGACTTCTGAAGTTCGGCCAGCTTCTTTTCGCCTTCCCGAATGGTTCTGCGGTCCGAGTCCACCTGTTTTTTCCACTGATCGCGCAGTCTGCGCAGATGTTGGGATTCCCGGCCCATGTCCAGAATGGCCGCGCGTTGCGACGGGGTACGGTCCAGCAGAAAAACAGGGGACTTCTGATCACCGATTTGCACGTCCAGAGGGTCTTTCCCGTCACCGCTCAACAAATCTACGCCCAGAAGGTTTCTGGCCCATTCCGGCACGCTTTTGGGAGAAGGCGTCTCGCGGAGCGTTTCGCCCTGGTCGTCTTTCAGGAGATACCGGGTTTTGGGCGCCCCCTTGCGCACCCGTATCCAATGCAGTGTTTGTCCGTTTTCCAGAGCCAGAATGACCTCCGCCTGGTTCTCGTCATGACGGATCATGGAGTCCGACGCTTCATTGTAACAGATGGCGCGGAACGCCTCGGTGACCGCCGACTTGCCGATGTCGTTGTCGCCGGTCAGGATGGTGACGCCGGGATGCAAGGGGATATCGCTGTCGGAATGCGACATGAAATTCAGCAGACGAATGCTTCTGAATCCTCCGGTAGCCGGTTCGCCGCGGTCGTTCACCCCCTGCCGCCCGAAGGGGACACATCGAACGCGCAACGAGGCAGGTTTCGCCGTTTCAGCGACCGTCTCGTTGCGTTCCAGCCGCACAGGATACCCTTTCAGCATATCGGCGGAGTGGTGGCTGATCACGAGTATCTGGATGCCAAGATCCATCGACAGTTGGTGGATGACTTCCGAAAATGCGGCGATGCGATCGGGGCGAATCCAGCAATCCGCTTCGTCCAGAATCAGGAAGGGGCGGAAAATGAACCCGGACAACGGCGACCGTCCGGCGCGGGAAAGTGCCGCGAAACGTAGCCCGGTCGAAAGCACGTTGGCCACCGAGCCGCCCCGCCCGCGCAGCGCGTCTTCCAGGTTTTCTCCGTTGCGCACGTCGATCTGCAACGCCGGCAAGCCGCGCTGCGTTTCCATCCGCAAAGATACGGATTGAGGCTGTCCATCATCCTCTCTCGGCAGCACGTCTTCCAGAAAGGCGCTCAACAGTCCTTCCAGGATGCCCAGCGAACGGGCGTGAAACCGTGCTTCCACGGCATCCAAAACCGAATCGACGTCCTCACGATGCGCTTGCCGGGCGCGCGCTACGCCCACGTCGCGCTCCAGAGCGCCACAGGTCTCCACCATGAAGGCGCGGCGACCCTGCAACCGGGCGATGCGTCGTCCCAGATCCGACGGGGCACTCATCATCAGGCGGCCCTGCCTGCTGCGGTGTGGCTAGCGGCATCCGCATCCATTTCAGCCAAAGCGTTCTCCATATCAATGACCTGCCGCAGGGCGTCGTCCAGTTGCGACTGACACGCCAACAGCTTGGCCTCGTTTTCCGCCTTCTCTTTTTCCAGGATATCTTTGATTTTCGTCAGGTCATCCGTTCCAAATTGTTCTTTCAACTCCGCGCTTTTTTGTGCCCACTGACGTTGGTCCGCTTCCTTGCGGGCTTCCAGCCGGGCAATTTTGGCATCCAGTTCGGCTTTCTTTTTGGACAAGGTTTCCAGCAACGCCTGCTGTTCGATGACTTTCACAAAGACCTGCTCCTATAAATCTGTACAAATCTGTACAGAGGATTTATCCGCACACGGTTGATAGGCGGAAACAGCCTGCAACTCGTGCCCCTTGACGCTCAGTTGCGCCGGAGACCGGACCGGTG
>JAJZZT010000094.1 GCA_021797415.1 Bacillota bacterium | reverse complement strand
ATGCCTCCCACCAGCAGGGCGCCCGCGATGGCGATCATGACCGGCAGACTCTGAATCCGCTTCATGCAATCGTCCCCATTTTCGCCATGGCGCTCGTCGCGATCGCGACAAGCAAAACAGCGCCGGGCAACTCCCACAGCGTCTCCGCGCCAAACACGCCGCCGACCAGCGCCGCGATACAGAGGATGCGCCCCACTCGCGGACGGGCGTACAACAGCAGGGCGCCGACAAGAATCACGAACGCCACGGCAAACGTGATATCGGACATTGCGTTGGCAATCGGCACCTGAACCGCATCCATCGGCGGTCCAAAGACCCCGCCGCGCTGGATCGCACCGACCAGCACGGCGAGCATTGACGCGACTGCGGCGAGTACGGAAGCACCGATTCGCATATCGTCACACTCCCTCAAGTCACATTGAGAACCATGCCGAGAAACAGCACGCCAAGATAGAGCAGCGAGAAAAAGAAGGTCTTGCGCGCCCACTTCGCATTGGGCAGTTTTTCCTCCAGAACGAACATGGAATGCACCATGAACGCCAGGCCGAGAATACCCGCAATCCATACATACGCGACGCCGACCGCGCCTGTCCAGTACAAGAGCAGGCTCACGATGGACAGCAAGAACGTGTAGACCGCCATCTGGCGCTTGGTCGATCCCTCGCCCTTCACCACGGGCATCATGGGAATGTTCGCACGCTTGTAGTCATCGTGACGAAACAGCGCCAAAGCCCAAAAGTGCGGCGGTGTCCAAAGAAAGATGATGAGGAACATGAGAACGGCGGGCAACCCGACGTGCCCCGTCACCGCCGCCCAGCCGATCAGCGGCGGAAATGCGCCCGCACCGCCGCCGATCACGATGTTCTGCGGGGTGCGACGCTTCAGGAACACGGTGTAGACCAGCGTGTAATAAACAAATCCCGCGGCGGACAACAGCGCGGCCATCCAGTTGACGATAATTCCGAACCAAACGACTGAAAGAGCGAACAGGATCAAACCGAACCACAGCGCATTCGCAGACTGGATCTTGCCGGAGGGAATAGGCCTGCCCTCCGTTCGCTTCATGACCGCGTCGATGTCGCGGTCATACCACATGTTGAACGCGGCGGCCCCTCCCGTGGACAGGGCCAATCCGAACAGGGCGGCCAGCGTGACGGCGACGCCCGGCAATCCCTTGTGCGCGACCACCATCGCACAGTAGGCGGTCAACAGCAAAAACAGCATGATCTTTGGTTTGGTCAACTCCACGTATGCGTTGACGATGGACAGCAGACCTGCGATACGCGACTCGGAAACAAGCGCTTCATCCAATCCAGCCATGAAAGACCATCCTCTCGCACCACATGACAGACAGTCAATCCGCGCAACCCGGCAATGACAGGTTTTTCCGCCGGTAGATCGAGCGTCCGGCGTTGTCCTGACGCTCGATCGCAGACAGATTCTCATCTTCACGACGGCTCCATGCAGCCATGGATATTATTGATCTGGATGTTACTGATCGAGCGGTCGCCCGCTTCCCGGAGTCACTTCAGGCGGCGATGTCTTGCCGGAACGCAAACGGTCCACACCCAGCGCCCACTTGCGCAGTACGACGAGCAGCGTCGTCATCACCACAGCCTGGAACAACCAGAATACGATATCCCACCACAGAGCGATCCCCGGACTTTTCGGGATCACGATGGGAAGTGTCGGCCAAAAACCGTTACTCATCGTCCACACCCCCGGATCAGAGTTTATCCCGCGACTGTTCGCGGTCTCACAGGAAGTACAGCTCGATATACAGGGCGATCCATCCCGCGGTGGCAAAGACCCAGAACCAGGCGGGCAGTTCAAAGCTCGTGAGCGTCTCGCCGGTGATGCCTTTGCGCCCGCTGCGCGCCCGCCCCGCGAGCAAGGTGAGCAGCGACGCCAGATTGATCACGATGGCCAGACCGATCGATACGAGGAATGTCTCGCCAAAGTGCGACATCGGATTCATCGGGTGGTACCACATCTCATAGAGCATCATCAATGTCGCCACTAGTCCCCCGACCAGAGCGGCCGCAACACTCGCCCGATAGGCGCGCGCGTTCAATCCGCGCGCCGCCCTGGTCGCGCCGATCGCCGCCAGGGCGGAAAGCAGCATGAGCGCCGTCTCGATTCCGCCAGTCACCTGATCGAGATGGGACGGCACATAGGTGTCCACCATCAGATAACGCACATTGATGATCACGAAATACGGGACGGCCATGCTGAAGATAAACAGACTAAACGCCCCGCGCGACTTGCGCTGTTCAATCTGGCGATCGATATCCGCTTCATTGACCGCGGTGGCCAATCGCTGCGCCGCCTGCATACGCACACCTCCAGGTCTGATCTTGAAATATGGATCCAGTGCCAGCCGCCAGTACCCTTTGCCCCTGCTCAGACACGCTGCGCAAAACTTGCGATGAGCAAAGGGGTACTGGCGGCCCGGCGAATTTCCGACAGGCCGGCCGTCACAGGGGCACGCCTCCTGGCGCGGGGAGCGAAGACTCGGGCGGCAGATCGTCGTCGTAATCGTAAAACGATCCCGTCACGACGGGCGCGGCGGCGAAAGATTCCGGCGCGGGCGGCGATGTCGTAAGCCATTCGAGCGTCTTCGCCTTCCAGGGATTCTCCTCCACCTTCGGGCCGGATTTCATCGCCCACGCGATGTGCAGGAGATTGAACAGGAAGCCGAGACCGAGGATGAAGGCGAAAATGGAAATCACGTCGTTGATCGGCTGCAGGTACGGCGGATAAACGGGAACCCAGCGGTTCATGCCCTGCATCCCCGCCAGGAACATGAGACTGAAGGCGCCGTCGAACCCGATGAAGATCCAGATCGCTCCGAGCACGCCCATTTTGGGGTTGTACGTGCGGCCGGAGAACTTGGGCAGCCAGTAGTACATGGCGGCCAGCCACGTGAACACCATGCCGCCGATGATGGTGAAGTGGAAGTGGCCGACGACGAAGAACGTGTCGTGCAACTGCAGATCGATGATTGGATCGGCGTTGAACACGCCCGTCACGCCGCCGATCAGGAAGTTGAACATGCTCATGAGCAGCAGCAGGGACGGCACCGTGAGCTTGAAGCGCGAGCGCCAGAGCGTCCCGAGCACGACCATGTAGGCAAAGCCGGTCGGAATCGAGATCATCTCGGTGAAAAACGAGAAGGGCAGCATCTCGGAATACCGCATATTGGTGAACATGTGGTGCGCCCAGACAAAGCCTGACAGCATCATGACGAAAATCAACCCGATGATGCCCCATTCACGCGCAAACAGCGGCTTTCGCGCCATGACGGGCATCAGTTCCATCCAGAGGGCAAAGGCCGGAACGACGACGATGTACACCTCCGGATGGCCGAACAGCCAGAACAGCTCAAGGTACGTCATCGGACTGCCCACCGCGGTGAAAAACGGCAGCGGGACGACGCGGTCGAGCAGGGCCATGACGAACGTGAGCTGGATCTCCGGCAGCCAGATGATATTCAGCAGGCTGACCGTGAGAATTCCCCAGCAGAACATGGGCAGGCGGTTCCAAGTCAGGCCCTGCGTCCTCTTGAACAGGACGGTTGACGCGAGGTTCAGCGACACGAGCAGCGACGACAGCGTGAGGGCGAACACACCGAGATAGTAAAAAAGAATCCCGTTGTTGTCGTTCATGGCGAGCGGTTCATAACCCCGCCAGCCGGTCGTCCACGTCCCGAGCAGCGGGCTGAACGCCACCGTGAGAATGCCGAGCGGAACGAGCCAGACGCTCAGGGCGGACATCCGCGGAAAAGCTGAATGGTTCGAACCGATCATCATCGGAACCAGGTAGTTGCCAAGCCCGCCGACCAAAGCCACCGTCCCGACCGAGAACATCATGATCGTCCCGTGGATGCCGACGGTCGTCAGATACTGGTCCGGATGCGGGAAGACCCACAGATTGTGCGACATCAACTGCAGGCGCATCAGCATGGCGGCAAAACCGGCGATAAAAAATCCGCCCGTCGACGAGACGAGATACTGGATGCCGATGATCTTGTGGTTCGTGTTGTATTCAAAATACTTTCTCCAGCCGCGCGACTGGCGGACCGGCACATCCACGCCGAAAGCGGGCAGCACGACGTTCTCCCACGCGCCGATGCCAAGCAGCCACCCGGCCGTTCCGGCCAACCACGCGAAGACGACCGACGGTTGCGTGATAAACGGCGTGCCATAGCCGGGATCCAGAATGTAGCTCACCAGCACATTGACGAGAAGAAATGCCACCGTCCCCCACAGCAGGCCGCGAATAATGGGTGGAAGGGGCCTTTTCCTGCGCACCGGAAGTGCGTCTGCAGCCAGATTTCTCACACGTATTCCCTCCTTCTCCTGTGACGGCCACCGTACCGTCAGTTGCCCGCCTTATGCTGAGCCGCAGCCCACTGCGAAAAAGCGGTCGCGCTGACGATGTGAACCGCCGCGTACATATACGGATGTCCCGGCCCGCAGACTTCGGCGCACTGGACCCGCACCATCGGATTGACCTCCGTTGACGTGATCTTCGTCGGCGTGACGTATTCATACCGCGTCTCGCCCGGTATCACGTCTTCTTTCAGGCCGAACGCCGGAACCCAGAAGGAGTGAATCACGTCGACGCCCAGCGCGTACGTGTGCGCCGGATCATACGACCGCAGGACGAACTTCACGGGGCGGTTCACGGGCAGGTACAGCACATCGTTGCCCGCGGCATTCTGCGCGCTGTTGATGCCGTATTGCGGATAACTGAAAAACCATTGCCACTGGCGCGCGGTGACATCGACCACAAGCGCGTTTTTGTTGACCGGATTGTTCGGATTGACCTCCTGAAAGAATTTCTCGGCCGCCGATGTGGTCGGATGCAGGAAAAACAGCAAGTTCACGGCGATCGACACGGTGACCCAGATCGCGATGTAGGGAACATAAGACCTCGCCTTCTTCCCCCTGACCACGTGGCCCACCGGAGTCTTCCGAAAGCGCAGCGGCACAAAGATCAACATCAGCATCACGAAGATGAAGATCGGCGCCAGGACGTGCATCAGGAACAGGCTGGCATGCAACCCTTCATTGGCCTGGATGGATGCGCGATAATAGTAGAAATTCGGTCCCCAGATGCTGACCCCGATCTCGCCGATCACGCTCAACACAACCCACAGGACACCAAACAGCACAAGGTCCGCCATCCGCGTGTGCCCCCTCTCTCACAGAAATGACATCTCAGGAATGCAGATCATGCGAATCTCATGCATTGAGGATGTTGATGGTGCCCTTCATGCCGTCTTTCCAATGGATGAACCCCTGGACAAAGCAGCCGTACTGCCAGATGCCGGGCTTATTTGGAACATTGAACTGCAGTTTGATGTCCCCGCCCGGATACAGCGTCGGGCTGAAATTGCCGTTGCCCGCCCCGGTGAGAAGCCACGGACCGGTCGGGACGTCCGATTTGATCAGCGCCTTGTTGGTCACAAAATTGTCGACCCGGTTCGCTTCGAGGATGGTGACCGGAACGCCGTCCCAAAAGTCCACGTTGAACTGCACCTTGAGATCGCTGAACACGTTCGGATCCGTCTGAAACCCGCCGCGGCCGATCTGCATTTCATGGAAATGCACATCGCTCAAATTGTGGATGTGCAGGATCATGGGGGTGCCCACGCGCCACGTCATCTGATTCGGGATGAAGTAGTAGTCCTGTTGGTACACGGTCGTCAAACCGGAATCCACCGGCGATCCGACAATGGCTGACGCCGCCTTGGCGATGTTCGAGGACTCGAAGAGCGCCGCCGCACCGACGAACAGCGCAATTCCGGAACCAAGGATGAGCGTGCGGCGATCCCAGTCGACCTTTTCATCATCTGCGGGCGGATTCGCGCGATTGTCGCGATTGTCTTGTTTGTCCACGTCCGGTCCCTCCTTGTCAGTTGTTGACCATCACATGCGGAGTGCCCCTGTGGACCACGTCGAAGCGCACCCACATGCCAAAATTCTCCGGGCGAGTCTGCTGATCGATGCGGTCAAGCAGATTTTCGATCCGGTACGACCCGACTTTTGACGCCGTAAAATGCCATGTGGCCGACTGGCCCGGAAAGACTCCGGCGCCTGCGTTGGCCAGCATGGCCGGAACAGAAACACCGGCCCCTTGGAAGGCGAGTTGCTGAAACTGGTTATACACGCCGAATTCAAACGGAATCCCGCCCTTGTTGTTGAACATGACGTTCACCCGGTAACCGAGAGGGACCTGGATCGTCATCTGCCCATTGGCATAACCGTTAAAATTCGCATACCCGTTGACGGAGTTGGACCCGGCGCTCAGTGTGAGGTCCACTGTCTTTGTGGCGGCGTCCACGCGAAGCCACGGCGCGGCGATGGTCTGCAGCGTGCCACAACCGCTCAGAAGCCCGGCGCAAAGCGCTGTTGCGCCAAGAGCGGTGTACAGTCTTTTGCCCATATGTCAACCTCCTTGCCCTTTGGAGACATGCGGACAACCTCAAGTGGCTTGATCCTGCGTCCCCCTGACAGCATCTGCGTAAGCTTGAACATGAAAAAACTCCAGAGTGCGCATGGTTCACTTCTCATGCACAGCCTGGAAATCGTTTTCACCACCTCTTTTGTTCACAGGCGAATGAGATGCGATCCGGATGACTTTTTTTTGATCATCGGCGCTATCAATTAGTTAGAACAGACTATGATCTCGTAGTCCATATCTACTATAGATACGATGTAACGCTGCTGTCAACATTCAATCTCAATTTCATTACATTCACTGTAATGCCGATCGCTTGACCCAACTTTCCCGCTTCCGTAAGATGAAAGGTGTCTCGACCGCATTGTATGCATAAAAATTACATCCCATAAACGGAAAGGCTATATCATGTACGAACTTGCTTACCGTCACACCCTTGGTTTTGTCATCTTTGCGACAGCGACAGCGGTTGTGGCAGCCTATATGACCATTCACTTCCTGGATCACATCGCCCGCAGTCCATCCAGAAAGTTCGCATGGCGGACGGGCGGCGCCCTCATTCTCGGCACCGGCATCTGGTTGCTGGACGCGATCGGCTATGCGGCGCACGTCTACCATCCGTTTGCGGCGGGAACCGCAGGGAACGCCATCCATATTCATCCCCACTGGTCCGTCATGCTGTGGGCCTTGCTGCTTGCCATCGGCGGCGCCTTCCCTCCTGTCCTGTGGCTGTCCGGCCCGTCTGTCCGGACTGTCCGGTTGTTGGCCGCCACACTGTGGCTGGACGGCCTCCTTTTCCTGATGCAGCAAATCACCCTGCTGTCGATGGACAGTCCAACCGTGCACCTGCTCATGACAAACCGCGAAAGCGCCCTGCACGCCTACCTCTTCTCACTCGCAATGATGTACGCGGCGTTCTGGCTGGTCGCCCTGCGCCGTTCCCACTTGCCCGCCGGACACGAATGGTGGAAGGTGGGGGCGGCGTTGCTGTTTGGCGGCGCCATGGCGGAAGCGCATTTCGGACTGACGATATCCGCCGCGATCACTGCATCGGCGGCGACCATACACCACTTTCCAGAAAAAACGTCTTCCGAAGTATGGACACTTCGACTGGAAGTGCTGTCGGGCATCCTCGCACTGGGGATCCTCGCGCTCATCAGCGGATCCGCCGAACAGCGCTTTGCCGCGCACGCCGGCGAATTGCGGCAGCGCGAACAGCGCTATCGCTCCTTGTTCGATCACAATCCGGACGCCGTGTTTGAACTCGATTTGCACGGGCGCTTCCTGACAGGCAACATCGCCTGCGAGGCGATCTTCGGCCAGTCGCGGGCCGACCTGATCGGGCACAGCCTGGCGGAGTTTATCCCGCAGGATGAGCGCCAGAACGAGGAACAGGCCCTGATCCGAGTAGCGTTGGGCCGACCGCAGGCGTATGAATCGGTCATCCGGAAAAGCAACGGCGAAGACGACACCTTCGTGCACATCACGCACATTCCGATCATTGTGGACAACCGGGTCACCGGTGTGTACACCGTGATTAAAAATATCAGCGAGCGAAAGAACGCCGCGGTCGCCCTGCAAAGAAGCGAGAGTGTTCTTACCGCGGCGCACCACACAGCACAGCTCGGCACCTGGAGCCGCACGTTCAATGAGCAGGAGGTCATGCACTGTTCCCCTGAGACGCAGAGGATCTTCGGCCTGAAAAGCGAAGCCGAACTCGGTACATTCGACAAACTGCTGGCTTATGTGCACCCCGACGACCGTCCCTTGCTGCTGGAGTCCCTCGCTGAATCCCAGCAAAACGGAAGCGCCTACAGCCTTGAGTACCGCATCATCCGTCCCGACGGCAATGAACGGTACGTGCGCACCAACGGCGTCCTGATCCGCGGCGAATCCGGCGAAGCGAACGAAATCGTCGGCACGATCCAAGACATTACGGATATGCTGCAGTTGCAGGTCAAGGCGCAGCGTCTCAGCGAAATCGTCGAGGCGTCGCAATCGCTTATCGCCACATCCGACGTCGTGGGCCGGTTGATCTATCTGAACACCGCTGGACGCCAGTTGCTTGACGTGCCGCTCGAGGAGGATGTGACCCACTCCACAGTGTCGGCCTTCATGACACAGGAGTCCCTCATCCGCGCATCAGATATTCTCCCAATCGCCTCCAGCCGAGGCACATGGCACGGGGAGGCGGAACTCCGCTCCCGATCGGGCGCCGTCATCCCCGTCGCGGGAGCCGTCCAGGCGCACAGGGCACAGGACGGCACCGTGCGCTATTTCTCCTACATCGCGCGCGACGTCACAGAAGAACGGCAACTGGCATCCCAACTGCAATTCCAGGCATACCACGACAATCTCACCCATCTGCCGAATCGCGCCATGTTCGACAACCTGCTCGAATCCGCTCTGGCGGAGGCCGCCGCAAACGGCTGGATGACGGCCGTAATGTTCATCGACCTCGACGAATTCAAGCGCATCAACGACTCACTGGGACATCCCGTGGGCGATGCGATCCTGCGCGAAATCGCCGGACGGTTGTACAGACGATCCAGCGCGGCCGAAGTGATCGCCCGCTGGGGCGGCGATGAATTCACCGTGCTCCTGCCGCGCGTCGCGAGCGCCGCTGCCGCCGAAGAGCGCGCGCACGCGTTTCTTGACGCCATTTTTGCGCCCGTCCACGTCGCACAGCACAACTTCTACATCACGGCAAGCCTTGGCTACTGTCTGTATCCGGATGACGGAGCGGATGCCGCCCTGCTCGTCAAGTGCGCCGATACGGCCATGTACGCCGCCAAGGAACAGGGGAAAAACCGGGCGGCGCGCTACGCGATATCCATGAGCGAACACGCGGTGAAACAGCTCGTGCTGGAAGGAGACATGCGGGGAGCCATCAAGCGGGGAGAACTGCAGGTTTTTTTCCAGCCGCAGATCAACGTGGAAAACGGCGTGATGGACAGCGTCGAGGCTCTGCTGCGCTGGCGCCATCCCACAATGGGCTTTGTGCCTCCGGAAGAATTCATCCCCCTCATGGAACAGACCGGCCTGATCGTCAGCGTGGGAGAATGGGCCATGCGTCAAGCCTGCCGCCAGGCCGAACGCTGGAGGCGGATGTACGCCGCGTCCCCGCGCGTGGCGGTGAACGTATCTGCGCAACAGATCAACCAGCCCGATTTTGTTGAGCTGGTGCGCCAGATACTTGACACCACGGGGCTTCCGGCCGATCTGCTGGAACTGGAAATCACGGAAGGCACGGTCATGAAAAATGAGGATCACGTGATCGGGGCGCTGCGCGCACTGCGCGCCATGGGCGTACACATCTCACTCGACGATTTTGGCGTCGGCTACTCGTCGCTCACGTACCTGACACGCTACCCGGTCGACACCCTGAAGATCGACCAGTCCTTTGTACGCGACGCCACCGAAAGGCAGGACCATGCGGCGGTCATCGAGGCGACCATCCTGCTGGCTCACAGCCTGCACCTGAAAGTTGTGGCCGAGGGCGTGGAAAATGAGGCGCAGTTCGCTTTCCTCAAGGCGCGTGGCTGCGACCGGATCCAGGGTTTTCTGCTCAGTCCGCCCGCGCCGCCGGAGGAACTCTCGGCGCTGCTCGAAGCGGCGTGCGCCGACGACCGCGTGGATTGAACGGCGACCGCAAAGCTCACCCGAGCGAAAATCCGTTTTCCAGCTTGGTGTAGAATGCGGAAAATGCAGAGTCGATGCGATTCGCAGTGCCTTCCACAAAGTAGTACGCGCCGCGCACCTCCTTGTACGTCACAATCTCCTGACGAACCAGTTGTCCCCCCTGGTACCCGTCGGCCACAACCTGCGTCGCGCCGCCCCACAGCCGCAAAGCCCTGCGGGATGCGACGGTCCACTGGATGCCCGCCCGCTGTGTCTGAGCGCTCAGGATGCCGAGTCCGCTGCCTGGGGCTGTATTTTGCGCCACACCCGTCAAAAATGTGAACGCATTTGTATTTGCATTGCTGATCAAAATCTGCGGCGCCTGCGCCAGTGATTTTGGAGCCGCACCGGCGGCGCCATCGGTCACAATCCATTTTTTGGACGGAAGCGCCACCTGGATCCGAAAGCCGTGCGAATCGGCAAACGCAAGCCACTCCTCACCCTGAGGCAGCGACGGCAAAGAAGGGGAGGCCGCCGCAGCGTACCGCTTCGCAATGCCGTCGACGATCAGCACGGCAACCCCCGCCAAGGCCACGCTCGCCATCGCACCGGTCAACGCGAGTACCACCCACCGTTTCATGTCAGAACCTCCCCGTCGTCTGTGCCATGTCTCTCGCCGGACAGTGGCGGCGCGGCAGGCAAAGCGCCCGCCGCGCCGCCGTCCGCCGCTTCCAGCCGGCCGTGCAGCAGGCGCAGCGGGCCATCATCGCCGCGCAACCAGCTTTGTGCGGCGGCGGCCACCTGTTCGACGGTAATCTGTTCGGCCGTCACCTGTTCATCGCCGTCACCCTGTCGGCGCCGCACGGCGCGCATCCAGCGCGCCAAACCGGCCAATTCCGGCGCCAACCGCTCATCCAGCCACTCGCGCACCAGGCGAGCCAAGAGCGGACTCGCACCGCCCGTACTGACGGCGATGCGCAGCGGGTCCCGCCTGACGACCGCAGGCACCGCAAAACTGCCGGGCTGGCTTTCGTCGCCGGACCTGGAAGCGACATTCACCCACACGCGCCGGCGCATCGCCTCCCGTGCGACGGCGCTGTTGACCGTGGCGCTTGAAGTCGCGGCAAACACCAGTCTCGCGCCCGTGCGCACGACATCCCCATTCTCATACGGACGGGGAATGTGCGTCAACTCCTCCCGTTGCGCCCATTCGCGCAGAAGCGGCGTCAGAGTAGGGCTGACGACCGTCAGCAAGACTCCGGACGCGCGCAGTGCGAGCGCCTTGCGCTCTGCCACGGCGCCGCCGCCCACGAGCAAAACGGGTATACCTGCCACATTCAGCGAGATGGCGTAAGGCGGAAACGGCTCTCGCCCCGGCGCCATGCCGTTCACCTCCGGATAATGCGATTACTCTGCCAGGCTTCGTCATCCCCTTTGCTCCTGCTCAAACACCGCTTCGCGGAACTCGCGACGAGCAAAGGGGATGACGAAGCCCCGGCAAACCTTGTCCATGGTGCGGAACTCGCCGGGGACAGGGCAGAACGACAGTCCAGCAAATTTTCATCCTTCGTTGGTGGTGCGGCCGCACCACGCGCCTTACTTCATCCACTCGAAGTGAAAGACGCCTTCCTTATCGACGCGCTCGAACGTGTGGGCGCCAAAATAGTCCCGCTGGGCCTGCAACAGATTGGCGGGGAGGCGCTCTGTGCGGTAGCTGTCGTAATACGCGAGGCCGGCCGACATCCCGGGAACCGGGATGCCCGCCTGCACGGCCGTCGCCACAACCCTGCGCCACGCTCCCTGGTAGCGCTCGACCACATCGCGGAAATAATCGTCAAGCAACAGGTTTTTCAGTTGCGGATCGCGATCGTACGCCTCTTTGATGCGGTGCAGGAACTGCGCCCGGATGATGCAGCCACCGCGGAAGATCATGGAGATGGCGCCATACCGTAGATTCCAGTCAAACTCTTCCGAAGCGAGCCGCATCTGCGCGAAGCCCTGCGCGTAAGAGCAGATCTTGCTGGCGTAGAGCGCCTGCCGGACATCTTCAATGAATGTGGCGGCGTCGATCTCCGGTTTGTGCGCAATCGGACCGCGCAACAACCGGCTCGCCGCCGTGCGTTCACTTTTCATCGCGGAGATATAGCGGCTGAACACAGATTCGGTGATGATGGAGAGCGGAACGCCGAGGTCAAGCGCGCTCTGGCT
The DNA here is from genome assembly GCA_021797415.1 of Bacillota bacterium. The sequence continues at coordinate 1,380 of JAJZZT010000094.1, read as the reverse complement.
GGTCCATTTGCCGGTGCCCTTCTGTCCCGCGGTGTCCTGGATGACATCCACCATCGGATGCCCCGTCTCCGGATCCACCTTGCGGAAAATATCGGCCGTGATTTCGATCAGATAGCTGTCCAGTTCACCCTTGTTCCATCCGGAGAAGATCTCATGCAACTGCCGGGTGTCGGCGCCAAGGACATCCTTCAACAGATGATACGATTCCCCGATCAATTGCATGTCGCCGTACTCAATGCCATTGTGCACCATCTTCACATAGTGCCCTGCACCGTCCGGCCCAATGTACGTACAACAGGGATCGTTGCCTACCTTCGCCGAAATGGCGGTCAGAAAAGGTTCGACATGCCGGTAGGCCTCCTCCTCGCCGCCGGGCATGATCGCGGGTCCTTTGAGCGCGCCTTCCTCGCCGCCGGACACGCCCGTGCCGATGAAGCGCAGGCCGATCGCTTTCAGGCGATCCGCGCGCGCCTTCGTATCGGGAAAGAAAGAATTGCCGCCGTCAATGACGATGTCGCCTTTGTCGAGAAAGGGAATCAATTGATCGATCATGTCGTCCACGGGCTTGCCCGCCTTGACCATCACGAGGATCTTTCTAGGCGTTTCCAGAGATTCGACGAATTCTTGAAGGCTGTACGTTCCCACCACATTGTTTCCCTTGTACTCCTGCAACAATTCCCTTGTTTTCCCTTCCGAACGGTTGAACACCGCCACGGCAAATCCCCTGCTCGCCAGATTGAGCGCCAGATTTTTGCCCATCACGGCAAGGCCGATCACGCCGATTTGCTGCTTGGACACTGAACATTCCCCTTTTCCTGCCCGGATCGCGCGTCCAGGCGCCACCCGCACCTATATGAGGTAGTCCGACAAGGGTCGAGAACTCTGCGGCCCTTTTCGGACGCGCTCTATATGTCGGCCATGATTGTACACTAAAAAACGGCCGCAGGAAACCTGTCGTACGCGCGGGGGGCGGCAATGCGCCAAACTCACCCGGGTGATGTCCGGTTTTTGCACATGGAATGTAATTCAGCACGTTGGCCAGGCTGATAGAGCCTGTTCAAAAAGGGGGCAGGTAAGATTTGCGCAGTGCAATGGGACATGGGATAAAGTCCTCATTGCAGGCGCAATGGTTCCACATTTCGTGCCCGAGGCTCTAATCGGACACGAAATGTACTGTAACGCGCCTGCCGAAATTGGGTTTATCCCATGTCCCCGAGCGTACGTTTTTGGGTGCGCAAGGGAGCATTTCTGGCGATGACTCCGCCAGCGCCGGGGAGTTCTGCCCTCTTTTTGAACGACCTCTGATATCAACGCGCTGGCTCCCAGCATGGATAAAATCTTCGGACGGCGGAGACCATTGTGTAGACGATGGCCGACCCG